>CAZLDZ010000042.1:1458-9088 GCA_964558435.1 uncultured bacterium | reverse complement strand
AGAACCTAAAAAAGGAGCCTAAAAAGGGGGGCGTATGAGTTGCGCCGTGGTCTTGGGAAACATCAATCTTTATAGAGCGATTTTCACATGCTTGCCTCCGGACCATATTTTTCGAGTAGCGCGCACATGTAAGCAACTGAACGCTCATTGTGGATCTTGGCAACGTTTTGTGTTTGACAGCAGTCGTCGTTTTGAGGTGATTCAAAAGTGTTTAGACCGTGCGCAAGCGCCTCTGACTGCACTCGCGTTTTTGCGTTGTAGTCTCTCAGAAGACAATGTCAAATGTTTATTCGCTTTACCTGCACTCAAGCATCTGGATTTTTCTCATTCAAGATTCGAGCATGTTGTGGCCAATCGCCATGGAAGAAGACCAGTAAGTCAAGAAAGGGAAGTGCAGGAACTCATAGCAGAAAAGGGACAAAAGCTTCTTACGCTCTCTTTTGAAGGTACGAATGCTTTATCTATAAAAGGCATCACAGACATTGTCAAAGGATGCCCTGAGCTGCAACATCTAAATGTGAAACGGGGAATTCGAAGTGTAGCGGTAGTCTCAGATTACAAGGGCCAGTTGCATGTGGGTGCGCTCACGATCGTGGGTCTCGATGACGAGACGCTTGCCGCATTAAAAAAAACGTGGTAAGCTCAGTCAAGAGGTACACGTGTCTTTTTCCCCTGTTTTACAAGTTCAAGATTTGACGAAAATCTATTTCGGCCAAAAGAAATTCATTGCCGTCGACGGGATCTCTTTTTCTTTAGCGGAGGGGGAGATTTTGGGGCTTCTTGGGCCGAATGGCGCGGGAAAAACCACGACGATTCAGATGCTGCTCAGCACGCTTAAGCCGACTTCGGGAACAATTCTTTATTTTGGACAGGATTTCATTAAGAACCGCACCGAGATTTTAAAGAACGTTGTTTTTGCAAGCACCTATGTCAGTTTGCCGTGGATGCTCACGGTGGAGCAGAATTTAAAAATTTTTGGCGCTCTTTACGGGTTGGAAAAGCGTGAAGTGTTTAAGAGGGTGGATCCTTTTCTAGAAATGTTTGGGATTTTGGAGAAAAAAAAGAGTCTTGTTTCGCGGCTATCTGCAGGGCAAATCACCCGTCTCATGCTGGTCAAAGCATTCATGATACGTCCCAAAGTTGTGCTTCTAGATGAGCCGACCGCATCGCTTGATCCAGATATTGCGCATGAAGTGTGTCAATTTGTGCTCGAGCAACGCGATAAGTACGGCGTGTCGATTTTATACACGTCGCATAACATGGCCGAGGTGGCCGAAGTGTGTGACAGGGCACTTTTTTTGCAAAATGGACAGATCATTGCCGATGATGTTCCTGACAATTTGGCGCGCAGTGTCTCGACAGCCCGCCTTTCGCTTCTTGTGGGAGATGGGCTCAAGCGCACGATTAAAATTGCAGAGAGTTTGGACCTTTCTTACAAGGTTGAACACCGCAGCATTGAACTGGAGCTCGATGAAGAGCAAATTGCAAAACTTTTGACCGCTCTTGCGGAAGCAAAAGTTTCTTATACCGACATCAATATCACGCAACCGACGCTAGAAGATTATTTTCTGCAGATGGTGGAAGAGGGAAAGCGCAAGCGTAAGGGGGAGGAATCATGAGTGGGCGACGCATCTGGGCTGTGTTTTTGCGCTATTTTTATCTTTTTACCAAGCTCGATCAGATTGCCGATCTTTTTTATTGGCCGGCGCTCGAAATCCTTCTTTGGGGAATTACAAGCATCTGGATCCAGCAGCATGGAGATCAAATGCCCCACATTGCCATGATGATCTTGACAGGGATTGTCTTTTGGCAAATTTTGTGGCGCGGAAACTACGAAGTGACGGTGAATCTCTTAGAAGAATTTTGGAGCCGCAATTTGGTGAATCTCTTTTCGACCCCTCTTAAAGTCAGTGAGTGGATGGCCTCGATCATGCTAGTCGGTTTTGTGAAAATTTCCATCAGCATGCTCTTTGGCGTGTTTCTTGTGTGGATGATGTACACATTAAATGTTTTTGCACTCGGTTGGGCTTTTTTGCCCTATCTTGCATCTCTGACCCTTTCGGGGTGGTTCATGGGATTTTTTACTGCGGCCTTCATCGTCTACTACGGAAAGAGGGTGCAGATGCTGGCGTGGATGATGGCCTACATTTTTGCCCCTTTTTGTGCGATTTACTATCCACTTGAAGCGCTCCCACAGTGGGCGCGGATGATTTCCAAGATTTTGCCGATGTCCTACATTTTTGAAGGGATGCGCGAAGTGCTCACACAGAATGTCTTTTCTGTGAACAAACTCTTGATGAGTTTAGCGCTGAATGCTGTGTATCTTTTTGCGGCGCTTTTCTTTTTCAAAGTCATGTTCGAAAAAAGCCGCAACAAAGGCCTCGCAAGATTGGAATAAACGCAGAAGTCAGAATGCAGAACTAAGAACCTATCTTTTTCTTCAGTTCTGCGTTAAAAGTGGGCGGCGCATTTTGGCAACAAATACCCGAGGGCGACGGAGCCGAGGACTTCGGCTGCGGTCAAGACAAAGCCCGTTGCGAAGGTTAGGGAACTGCCAAGGCATGTTGTGACAAGCACTGCGGCGACAAGTCCGGCAAGGTGGCTGAGAATAAAAAGGATGGTTTTTTCGGTTTCGTTGCGATAAAGAAAACCTTTTAAAAGGTTTTCTGTTAAGACTGTAGCGGCCAAGAAGGTGGCGCCACCAAAAAGCCCCAGCATGGGGTTAGCTTTTGTAAAGGCGGCAAAAGCAGCAACGCCGATCATGCCCCCTGCAGCTCCATTCCATGCGACTTGTGTCCTAATGTCCATTGTCATAGGGAACCATGATCGCACAATTACAGTAATTGTGCAATCATTGTTTCGAGCTTTAAAATATCTTTTGCAAAGTTGCGGATCCCTTCGGAAAGCTTTTCCAGAGCCATGGGGTTTTCATTGAGCTGCCAGCGGAAGGTTTTTTCATCGATAGTTAATTTTTTAATATCTGCTTTTTGTGCGGCTTGGGGGTCGAGCTTTTTAGAAACAGGGAGTTGTTTTTTCTGAAGGTCTTCGAGAAGCTTGGGGGAAATGGTGAGCAGGTCGCAGCCGGCGAGCTCTAAAATTTCTTCCACGCTGCGGAAGCTTGCTCCCATGATTTGGGTCTTATAACCAAATTTTTTGTAGTAGTTATAAATTTGTGTGACGGAAAGTACGCCGGGGTCATCTTTTGGGGGGTAATCTTTTCCTTCGTGCTTTTTGTACCAGTCCAGGATACGGCCGACAAAAGGGGAGATCAAGGTGGCTTTTGCTTCTGCACACGCGACGGCTTGTGCCAGGCTGAACATGAGGGTCATGTTGCAGTGGATGCCCTCTTTTTCGAGTTCTTTGCAGGCACAGATCCCTTCCCACGTTGAGGCGAGTTTGATCAAGATGCGCTTGCGATCGATGCCGGCTTTTTCGTAGAGGGAAATCAGAGTTTTTGCCATCTCAATGCTCCCTTGGACATCAAAGGAGAGGCGGGCATCGACTTCGGTGGAAACGCGTCCGGGAACGAGTTTGAGTATTTCGAGTCCGAAGTTTACAAAGACTTTATCAAAAGCCAGCTGTTTTTGTTGCTCGGGAGTTTTTCCCGTTTTTTTTCCGTATGCAACCGCTTCTTTTAATAGGGGCTGGTATTCTGGAAGCGTTGAGGCTGCAAAGATGAGCGAAGGGTTTGTCGTGGCATCGGTGGGATGGTATTTTTTAATCTCTTCAAATTCTCCCGTGTCCGCAACGATCGTGGTGAATTTTTTTAAATCGTCAAGAGTACTCATGGAATTTTTAATCTTTTATACGAACGTTATTGTGGCTGTTACTTGCAACGACGCAGGCGGCAATCCCCGCTGCGACGGCAAGGGCGGCAAATGTGTAACCTCTCCAGCGCTCGCCGCGGCTTTCTGGTGGGGCTTTGCCGACTTGTTTGCGCATGGGGGTCTCATCGACATAACTCATCTGCATAAAGGCTAAAACAGAGACGAGAAAACTTAAGAGAATTCTTTTCATCACTTGGCCCTGCTTTGGTGCGTGAGGGCTGCTACCAGCGCAATGCCGCCCACTAAACCGATTCCCCAGCCGAGCATGGATAAACTAATGGCCGCATAGCCGCCGTCATCTGAACCGGGAGCTTGACGGTAAAGAGCTTCGGTGTTCTTCTGATGTTCAGAAAGCGCATTCCGTGCGCATAGGGGCTGGATAACCGAAGTTATTAAAAGAAGAGAAATGAGAAATTTTTTCATAATCACCTCACAGATGGAGTATCGCATTTTGTCGAAAAATCTGCAAGTAAGAGACTGTCCACAAGCTCGGCCTTTTAGGGATTTGATGAGATTTTCGATGAGATTTCGCAAGGACGTTAGTCCGTGCGATCGACGCAAGCCATGTGCAAGCACATGGCTGAGGAGATCGATGTGAAAGATCGCGAAAAGCTCTCAAAAATCGAAGGCCCAGGTTGTGGATAGTTTCTAGCTTGAAAAATATGTTGTAGCGGGGCGATAACTATTCTGAATCTTTTTAGGAGAAGCTAAAGATGAAGGGAACAGAAACGGGTAGTGAAAAGGTTAGAAAAATCAGCGAGGCTCTTCGGAAAGAAACTCTTGAGCCTGCACTTGTAGAGGCCGAAGGGATTGTACAGAAGGCAAAACTTGAAGCCGAAGCGATCATCAGTGCGGCAAAAAAAGAGCGTGATGATCTCGTAGCTCTTGCGAGTGTCGCCATTGAACATGAGAAAAAAATCTTTCAATCTGCGCTGGCCCAGGCGGGCAAACAGGCTGTTTTGGCTCTCAAGCAGCTTTTAGAGGAAAAATTATTTAATCAAGAGCTTACAGCTCTTGTAAAGCAAAAGCTGCAAGCTCCCGAAGTGCTTGCAAAACTCATCACAGCGCTGATTCAAGCTTTGGAAAAAGAGGGGACTTCTGCCCATTTTAGCGCCTACATCCCCGCGCAGGTTCCAGCGCGCGAAGTCAACGCGCTTTTAGCGAAAGAAATTTTAGAAAAGCTCCAAGAAAAAAGTGTTCTTCTTGCCCCGATTGGAGGGGGCATCGAAGTGAAAATCCATCAGGGAAATATCACTTTAGATCTTTCAGATGCGGCCATAAAAGAGCTTCTTGCGAGCTATATTAGAAAGGATTTTCGCGCACTTTTTTTTGCGAGCGCACATGACTAATTATTACTTTTTAGCAGCCTCGCTCCCTCCGCTGACTTTCGGGCAAAAGCCTGAAATCACATTTGCGGAGCTCAAGGAGAGACTCGCGCAGAACCTTTCTCAAGAAGATCGTAAAAAAGCTGAGCTCTTTTTGCGTTTCATCGATCTACAAAATATCCGCTCTCTTCTTCAAGAAGAGCCGATCGATATGCGTGGCAATCTCGATGAAAAAGAGCTGGATGAAGCGCTTCTTGTCCGCAACATTCTTCCTGAATATGTGTTTGATTTTTTGGGGCAGTTCGACAATTTAGCGGATCAGCTCCATAATTTTCACGGGCTTCTTGCGCACTTTTTTCAAGAAGAGGCAAAAGAGCAGAAAGGTTTTGTAAAAGCCTACTTGCAATTTGAGAAAGAGTGGCGTCTTGTTTTACTTGCTTTGCGCGCAAAAGATTTAGGAAAAGATCTTGTAAAAGAGCTCCAATTTGAAGATTTTTCCGATCCTCTTGTCATGCACATGCTCGCGCAAAAGGATGCCACAACTTATGAGCCGCCGGAAGAGTGGCAAGAACTCAAAGAGCTGATGCGCACGACGCAGCTGGATCCTTGGCAGCGGTACAAAGCTTTTGCTGCTTGGCGCTTTCATAAAATCGAAGAAATGGTGGGAGAGCCTCTGTTTTCCATCGATTGGATTTTGGCTTATATGGTGCAGTTGATTTTGATTGAGGATTGGTTCCATTTAGATGAGACAAAAGGCAAGATGATTTTGGAGACCATAAAAACAGGTTAAGAAAAAATGACAAAGATCACCGCAACGGGAAAAGTCACGAGAGCATTTGGAAATCTTCTGCATGTGGAATTTACTGGGGACATTCGGCAAGGAGAAGTGGCTCTTGTGCATGTGGGAGGGGTTGGGCTTCAGGGAGAGGTGATCGAAATTATCGGAAAAGAGGCAAAAGTCCAAGTTTTTGAAGATACACGCGGCGTACGCTTAGATACCCCGGTACAATTTTCTTCCCATCTTTTGGAAGCAGAACTGGGGCCGGGGCTTCTTACGACCATCATGGATGGGCTGCAAAATCCCCTCGAAAAAGTCGCAGATGCAACGGGTCTTTTTTTGGCGCGTGGCGTCTACATGCCTCCGCTTGATCGACAAAAACACTGGGACTACCATCCGACGGCAAAAGTTGGGGATGTTCTCAAACGGGGAGATTCCTTGGGCTACACGATGGAAGGGAGATTTCATCATGAAATCATGGTCCCTTTTTCATTTTTTGGATCGTGCACGCTCTCGTGGGTCATTAAACCGGGTTCTTATTCAATCGATACGACGGTTGTGCGCGCGGTCGATGAACAAGGGGAGGAGCATGCATTTTCGATGTTGCAGAAGTGGCCCGTGAAAATGCCTTTATTTGAAGGAGAGAAGATCAAGCCTTCAAAGATGATGGACACAGGTCTTCGAATCATCGACACCAGTTTTCCTCTTCTTAAGGGAGGGACTTTTTGCTCGCCTGGCCCTTTTGGCGCAGGAAAAACCGTGCTTCAGCACCACCTTTCAAAATACTCTTCCGTCGATATCGTTGTTATCGTGGCCTGTGGTGAAAGAGCAGGAGAAGTTGTTGAAGTGCTCCGCACATTCCCGCACCTGATCGATCCCCACACCAATGAATCCCTCATTAACCGCACTGTGATCATCTGTAATACCTCTTCGATGCCGGTTGCGGCGCGCGAAGCCTCGATTTACATGGGTGTGACCATTGCAGAATACTACCGTCAGATGGGCTTAGATGTGCTTTTACTTGCAGACTCAACGTCGCGCTGGGCTCAGGCGATGCGCGAGATGTCGGGAAGGCTAGAAGAAATCCCGGGAGATGAAGCATTTCCCGCTTATCTTGCGTCGCGCATTGCTGCCTTTTATGAGCGCGCAGGAGTCTTTTCTTTAAAACACGGAAAAGCTGGGTCACTGACGATCGGAGGTGCCGTGTCTCCTGCAGGGGGCAGTTTTGAAGAGCCGGTGACACAAGCCACACTTTCTGTTGTAGGCGCTTTTCACGGCCTTTCGCGTGCACGCTCGGATGCGCGCAGATACCCAGCAATCGATCCGCTCATTTCCTGGAGTAAATATGTCGATAGCGTGGGAAGCGAGCTTGAAAAACGTGCGCCCGGCTGGACTAAAATGGTCAAAAAGGCAGCAAAAATTTTACGTGACGGAGATGAAATAGGAAAGCGCATGGAAGTTGTCGGAGAAGAGGGAATCTCTCTTGCTGACATGATTGTCTATTTGAAAAGCGAACTCTTTGAATTTTGTTATTTGCAGCAGAATGCCTTTGATAAAGAAGATGCCTATTGCCCACTTGAGCGGCAAATTGCTCTTTTTAAGCTTGTCAGTCGGGTTTTTGATCTTCCTTTTGCATTTGAGAATCACGACAGCGCGCGGACATTTTTCCTAGAACTGCAAAACGAAATCAAAAACATCAA
>CAZLDZ010000042.1:0-1448 GCA_964558435.1 uncultured bacterium | reverse complement strand
CCGCTTCTTAAACGCTCTTGCCCACATTTAACAGAAAATTGAAGGAGGTGCCCGTGAAAAAAGTTTATGAAAGAATCATGGATATGCGCGGGAACCTTTTGTCGGTCTATGCAGAAGGAGTCAGCCTTGGAGAAGTGGCGCGCATCCAGAAAAAAAGCGGGCAAAGCACGTATGCCTCTGTCTTGAGAATTGATGGAGAAAAAGTCACCCTGCAGTGTTTTGAAAATACGCGCGGGATTGCCACCAACGACCGGGTAACTTTTTTGGGGCGCGAGATGCTTGCGACATGTAGCGACGCCATTTTAGGACGCAGATTAAATGGCGCAGGTGACCCCATTGATCACGGACCTGCCATCATGGGTGATCAGATCGCAATTGGAACCCCTTCATTTAATCCCGTAAAACGGATCATCCCACGGGATATGGTGCGGACCAACATTCCCATGATTGATGTCTTTAATTGCCTTGTTAAATCGCAAAAAATTCCCATTTTTTCTGTTGCAGGAGAGCCCTACAACGCGCTTTTGATGCGCATCGCCAACCAGACCGATGCCGATGTCGTGATCATTGGGGGAATGGGGCTCCGTTTCGATGACTATCAAGCCTTCATCGATAATGCGGAACGAGCTGGCTCTTTAGAAAAAACCGTGATGTTCATCCATAAAGCGACAGACCCCGCCGTCGAATGTGTTCTTGTCCCCGATATGGCACTTGCTTGTGCCGAGCGCTTTGCTACAGAAGATAAAGATGTGCTCGTGCTTCTCACTGACATGACAGCGTTTGCCGACGCCATTAAAGAAATCCTCATCACGATGGATCAAGTTCCATCGAACCGTGGCTACCCAGGTTCCCTTTACTCAGATTTAGCCTCTCGCTATGAAAAAGCCGTGGATATCGACGGCAGCGGCTCCATCACGATCATCTCTGTCACGACCATGCCCGGCGGGGATGTGACACACCCCATTCCTGACAATACAGGCTACATCACAGAGGGTCAGTTTTACCTTCACGGCGGCAGAATCGATCCTTTTGGATCTCTTTCACGCCTAAAACAGCAAGTCATCGGGAAAGTGACACGCGACGATCACGGGGATCTTGCCAACGCGCAAATCCGCCTTTATGCCGACGCCAAAAAAGCGCGCGAGCGCGAAAGCATGGGCTTTAAGCTCTCCCGTTGGGATGAAAAACTCATCCACTACGCCCACCTCTTTGAAGAGCGCATGATGAATCTCGAAGTCAATTACACCCTAGAAGAGGCCCTCAATCTCGGCTGGGAGACCCTCGCCTCATGCTTCGAGCTCCACGAAGTCGGCATCAAGCAAACCCTCCTCGACAAATACTGGCCCAAGCAATGAATGAAAGGAAAAAAAATAGGGAAGAGACCTTAGTAAGTGCTTCCATAGACATGTCGGGTGACACGGCATTGCATGTCCGTGTCCCCTGCGACC
>CAZLDZ010000041.1:0-9308 GCA_964558435.1 uncultured bacterium | reverse complement strand
CTTCTTCGATGATGGCGAGCATTTGTTTTTTGGTGAGGGAGAGGAGGGTGTCGCGGAAACGCTGGCGCATTTCTGTGGTGCGTCCGTCGCGCCAGAGATTGTAGGCGACGTGGGCGCGGCTGCCAGGAGCGACGGGGAGGTCCATGGATTGGATGACGCCGAGTTTGGCTTCGAAGAGGTCCCGTTCGTCGAAGTTGCCTTGTGCGAGCTCTTCGATGGCGAGGCGGAAGGTGGAGAGGGTTTGGGAAAGGTTGGGGTCGCGGTAGGCGTGGAAGTAGAAGTTGCCAAAAGTGGCGCTAAATGAAGCGCCGCTTCCGTAGGCGCCGCCTTCTTCGCGGATTTTGCGGTGGAGGATTTTATTTTCAAAGAGGGGCATGGCGCAGGTGAGTCCGGGTGCGTGGGGGTGGATGTAATGGATGGAGGGGAAGGCTTGCACGGTGAAGGCGACGGGGGAGGAGATGACGCGTGCTTGGGATGTGATGGGTGTTGTGTGGAAGGTTCCTTGCCACGTCTGAGAGGGTTTTTTGTGGAGTGCGCCAAGACCAAAAAACTGTTCATGTGCCAATTTTTTATACATGGCCTCATCACAGCTTAAAACGAGGTGAGGAGCTTCGCGTGAAAAGATGCGTTCTTTTAAAGACAGGAAGTGGTCGATGATTTTTTTGGGGTTTTTCTCGGCATCTTTGGCAAGTTTTTGCACGGCTTTGTAGTAGGGAAGTCCGTGCATGACGTAGCTTATGTGGCTAGGAGCAGAAAATCCGCTTAAGGCCAACTGGACGGCGTATTTCATGGCGTTTTTGTTGAAGCGGTTTTGCAAAGAGGTGTTGATTTGCAAAATGAGTTCTTTGATGCGCTGTTTATCGGTAAAGTCGGGGGAGGAAAGTGTATCTTTCATGAGCTCAAAAAGTTTATCGGCTTTTCGATAGAGTGCTTTTCCGCGGAGGATGAGGCTGGGCTTCATGGTGCCAGGGGATGTGCTTTGCACATGCAGCGCAGCGGCGGCTCCCACGCCCCCTGTGTGGGATTGCATGAATTCGAGATTTTGATTCCAGCTGCGGCCCCCTGTGCCAATTTCAGGAAGAAGGGAAACGAGGAGTTGGAGATGGATGAGTTCTTCTTCGTGAAGGTCGGGAAGGTCGACGATGTAATCGGCAAAGAGGATCTGGTTGGTGAAGCAGTTGTGGTGAAATACACGTAAATCTTGGAAAGATTGCTCGTGCAAACGGAATTCTTTTACCAGGACAGGGACATCTTGTATTTCAACTTTGGGAAGAAGTTCGAGGTTCTGTTTGCGTGTCTCTTCTTGATAGGCGGCAAGTTTTTGTGTGTTGTCTAAAATCTTGTGGATGTCTGCTTTTTGAAGATTTTTTTGGAGTGTATCGAGTTTTTGGCGCTCCTGCTTGCTTTCTTGTGCGGCAAGTGCGCGGTCGGGGATCATCGTCAAGCGGACAAAATGGGAATTATTGAGGAAGTGTTTGCGGATGAGCGCAGGAAAAAAGGCGGGGTTTTTTGTGTTTTTGATGAGTTTTTCAAATTGGGCATGCAGAGTGAGGGCATTTTCAGGAGGACAGCCGTGCTGTTTGGCAAGGCCTGAGCGCATGAATAAAGTGAGTCCAAAAGGGGCGGAGTCACCGGCAATTTCCATGCGGGAAAGCTCGAGCTGGTGGATGGCGGTGTCGACTAGATGAGGCGAAATGCCTTCTTGAGCAATTTTTTCAAGTGCCGCAACTAGGCATTTTTGCAGGGCATCTGCATTTTCTTTTTCGCAGCCTTTACAGACGATGAGGTAGGGAACTTCGCTCATTTCAAGGTCCATGAACGCATCGGCATGGATGCACAGACCTGACTGAAGAAAAAGGTGCTTGAGAGGGGAGGCATCTGTGTCCATTAAAATGGAATCGAGGACGCTGAGCGCTAGAATCTCGTCTTGCTCGACAAGAGGAGCTGTGACCCAGCCAAACGCGACGATCGATTTGCCTTCAAGCTCTTCCTGCTCGCTCACGGGAAATTTCTCTTCGAGTGTGCGCGGTTTCTCAAAGCGGGGCTGTCTTGGCAGGGCGCGCAGGGGGGGGGCTTTAGGGACGTTTTTCAGTGCTTTTTCTTCGATAAAATCGAGGTGTTTTTTGAGGGGCAGGTTGCCGTAAAAGAAAAAGAGACAGCGGCTGGGGTGGTAATACGTTTCATGAAAAGCGATGAGCTCTTCATACGTGAGTTCGGGGATTTCTTCGGGTGTTCCGCCTGAATTAAATCCGTACGGAAGATCGGGAAAAAGAGCTGCGAGCATGGCGTACCAGAGGCGGGAATCCGCAGAAGCAAGTCCACCTTTCATTTCATTAAAGACAATGCCTTTGTATTCAAGGGGGCTTTTGGGGTTGTTCGGTTCATGGAACTCGAGTCTGTAGCCTTCTTGAAGAAAACTTGCCACTTTAAGCTCTGGGTGAAAAACAGCGTCGAGATAAACATCTAAGAGGTTGTAGAAATCTTTTTCGACTTGGGTTGCGGCAGGATAGCAGGTGAAGTCAGAGCCTGTCATCGCATTCATGAAGGTGTTTAAGCTCCGGCGTCCCATGGAAAAAAAGGGGTCTTTTACAGGAAAGCGTTTTGAGCCGCAGAGTACGGTGTGCTCCAAAATGTGGGCCACGCCATTCGAGGTGTGGGGAAGTGTGCGGAAAGACAGGCAAAAGAGATTTTCGGGGTCATCCGCTTCCAGGTGAATGATGGAGGCACCCGTTTTTTCATGGACGAGTTCTCTTAAAACACTTTTGAGCTCTTGAATGGGGATAATTTTTGTGACGGTAAAGTCGCCATACTTTTCTCCCACCTTATCCAACATTTAGACCTCTTGCGTAATTTCATTTAGGTAAAAAATTGCCCTTTTTTTGCTAGACTTATCCCTGCCTCGTCGCCGACTTTACTCAAGTCGACTCCTCGGCAGGTCGAACCAGCAAAGCTGGTTCTATAACTCTAGCAAAAAAATCTTCAATTTTTTCCAGTAAAGCAAAATACGCAAGAGGTCTATTTAAGTCCAGGTAAGCGCAGCTGAGGACTGATACTCGGTGACGCGCGTTTCAAAGAAATTTTTTTCTTTACCGAGGTCGATTGTTTCACTCATCCAAGGGAATGGGTTTTTGCTGCGGTAAAGTGCTTTCAAGCCGATACGCTCCAGGCGTCTGTCTGCGATGTATTGGACGTAATCGCGGAACATAGGCGCAGTGAGTCCCAGGATCCCTTTGGGGAGGCAGTCTTGGGCGTAGAGAACTTCGAGTTCAACCGCTTCTTGAATGAGCTTGGTGATCTCGGCTTGGAACTCGGGAGTCCAGAGGCTAGGATTTTCCTCTTTGATGCCGTTGATGAGGTCGATACCAAAATTTAAGTGGACTGTCTCATCGCGCAAAATGTACTGGAACTGCTCGCCGATGCCGGTCATTTTATTCTGTCTGTGGAAGGAGAGAATCATCACAAAGCCGCTGTAGAAGAAAATGCCTTCCATGATGATGTAGTAGCCGATGAGATTTTTTAAGAACCGCTGAGCCCCTTCATGCGTAGAGGTGTTGAAATCGCCTGTGACGATTGTTTCTGTCAGCCTCATTTCAAAGTCGTCTTTTGCATGGATGGTGTTGATCTCATTGTACATGTTGAAAATCTCACCCTGATTCAGAGAAAGAGATTCGACAATGTAATGGAAGGTATGTGTGTGGATTGCTTCCTCGAAGGCTTGACGCAAGAGGTACTGGCGCACCTCGGGATTTGTGACATATTTAAAGATGGCGAGCACGATGTTGTTGCCCACAAGGCTTTCTGCTGTGCTGAAGAACCCTAAGTTGCGCATGATGACCCGTTTTTCATCGGGGCTAAGTGCATCCGATTTCCACATTTCGATATCTTTTCCCATGGGAACTTCGGTGGGCATCCAGTGGTTGGCGCAGCCGTTGAGGTAGTGCTCCCACGCCCATTTGTATTTTAAAGGCATGAGCTGATTGACATCGACGGTGTGGCAATTGATGAGCCGCTTGTCGGCGACTTTGACGCGCAGGCTTGTGTCGGTCGTTTCTTTTGTCTCTACTTCATCGAAGCTAAGCATAGATTCCTCTTGTTTTATTGGCAGCTTTCACAGTCTCCATCCAGGCTACACGCCTTGGGCGTTTCTTTTTCTTCACGGTCAACTTGAATTTTGCTCGATGCGGATTTGTTTTTCATCCAGCGTGGCTGCAGGCCTCGAGCATTGACGTCGGTCGTCGATTTTTCAATCTGTGTCGCAGCAAGTGTGCGCAAATAGTAGTTGGTTTTTAGCCCTTTTGTCCAGGAAAAGAGATACATCTGATGCAGCTTTTTTCCACTGGGCTCTGCGAGGTAAAGATTGAGAGATTGACCCATATCGATCCATTTCTGTCTTCTGCTTCCACATTCGATGATCCATTCTGGGTCGATTTCAAAAGCTGTTAAAAAGAGCTGCTTGATCTCGTGGGGGATGCGCTCAATTTCTGTGATCGATCCATCAAAATATTTAAGATCGTCCAGCATCGCTCCATCCCAGAGACCGAGCTCTTTGAGACGCTCGACTAAGAAAGTGTTCACAACTGTGAACTCACCTGAAAGATTGGACTTCACAAACAGGTGTTTGTACATCGGTTCGATCGATTGCGTGATGCCTGTGATGTTAGAGATGGTGGCAGTCGGTGCAATGGCCATCGTATTGCTGTTGCGCATCCCCTGTTTTTTCACGATCTCATGGAGCTTTTTCCAATCCAGAGTCTGGCTTCTATCGACGTCGAGGAAACCTCCCCGTTCTTTTTCTAAGAGATCTAACGTGTCGAGGGGGAACAGTCCTCGATCCCATTTTGAACCCTTATAAGTGGGGTAAGTGCCCCGTTCTTTTGCAAGATCGCTCGAGGCTAAAATGGCAAAGTAAGAGATCATCTCCATGCTTCTGTCGGCAAATTCCACAGCTTCGTGGCTAGCGTAGCTGATGTTTTGCATGTAGAGAGCGTCCTGAAAACCCATCAAACCAAGACCGATCGGACGGTGGCGCAAGTTGGCATTTTTGGCTTCTACAGTCGGGTAGTAGTTGATGTCGATCACATTATCGAGCATGCGCACCGCTGTCGCGATCGTTTTTGCAAGCTTCTTCTCATCGAGACCTTTTTTAGTCATGTGCTCAATTAAATTGATGGAGCCCAAGTTACAGACCGCAGTCTCTTCTAGCGAAGTGTTCAAGAGAATTTCCGTGCAGAGGTTAGAGCTGTGCACGACGCCCACGTGATCTTGAGGGGAGCGGATATTTGAGGGATCTTTGAAAGTAATCCACGGATGGCCTGTTTCAAAAAGCATGCTCAACATCTTGCGCCACAAAGTCAGCGCTTCAATTTTTTTGAAGAGCTTGATTTTTCCCTCTTCTGCCATCTTTTCACACTCGATGTAGCGCTTTTCAAAAGAAGCTCCGTAAAGGTCGTGAAGATCGGGCACATCGCTTGGAGAAAAAAGTGTCCACATCCCATTTTCATGCACGCGCTTCATGAAAAGATCAGGAATCCAGTTTGCCGTGTTCATGTCGTGTGTTCTGCGGCGCTCATCTCCCGTGTTTTTGCGCAAATCCAAGAAGTCTTCAATGTCCAGGTGCCATGTTTCAAGATAAGCACACATCGCGCCCTTGCGTTTGCCGCCGTTGTGGGCAAGAGCTCCTGTGGTCATGTAAGAAGCATCGCTTTCCACTTTAAGATCGTAGACAAAAGGAGCTGCTTGAACTGGCTGCACATCTTTGACGCGTGAGAAGATCTGTCCACCCACAGTGAGCCAGTTCTTTTTGGTTAAAGATTGGCAACCAAGGCGCACCGCAAGTTCGGATACTGCTGGGATGCGTAGATCGTAGGATTTTGTTGTGCCCTTAAAGTGCGCGGCTGATCCATCTGAGCGTTTTGCTACGTGTTCGTTGTAGCGTTCGCGGAAATTACCTGCAGTAGGAACCCCTAAACGGAGCATCTGGTAACGCACCCCTTCGACTAGAGCAAGCGACGTGTTAGTGAAAGTGATTTCTTTGCCGCGCGAAACACTGCCATCTGTTTCTAAGAGTCCCTGTAAAAGTGCAAGAGCTTGGGGTCGGGGTAAATGTGCAAAGCGGGGAGCAATCTGTTTTTGACCATCGTGGTTGTAAATGTCGGTGCGGTCAAAAACAAGAGTAGGAGCTCCTTTTCCTGTAATGCGGCCTGTTTTGGGGTCGCGCACTGCACCTCGCCCCTCTGCCCAACGAATTTGGACATAGGTCTTGCCTCGGCCTGTCTCCCAGAAGCGGATGTTGCGCGCTTTGAGATAATTGCGCACAAAATCCAGGTGGAGGTCGCATGTGGGGTTGCCCGAGACGCCCCATTCGCCCTTTTTCGAAAGGTGTCCATCTCCAAGAAGAATGCCATAAAATCGCGCATCTTCTTCGGAAAAGCCAGATACAGCGACAACTTCTTTAGGGATGATCTGGGCTACGAAATCGCCCTTTTTAAGCTCTTGGGCATCGACCCACTCACACGCAATTTTGCCTTTTTCAAGCCAGTCAAAAGTGCGCGTGTTGGCTTGTTCCATCGGCACTCCGCGGATGGCGTAAAATGGGTGCCCAGAAGTGACTGTCAGGGGGGCCAAAGTGTGTTTGATATCCACTTGCACCATCGGCTGCTGTTTTTGTTCATAAGCGTATTTTTCTTGCACTTCACGGTAGGTTCCGCTGATGCCTAAGACCAGATCTCCGGAGCGCACGTGCTCAATGGGCTTTAACCCCTGTGCTGTATAAACGAATGTCTCGGGAGAAAAACACTGATTCACTGCGACCGCTGTATCGTTTGCCACTTTTAGGAAGGGGATGACACCTTGGCTTTTGCCGTTGGTTCCTTTGATCATCGATCCTGTCGCACGCACGTTGGTCCAGTCATTGCCAATGCCGCCTGCCCACTTGGAGAGCTGCGCATCATCGGAGATCACTTTGAAGATATGTCCAAGATCATCCATCACAGTGGAGAGGTAGCAGGAGCTGAGCTGAGGGTGCATTGTCCCTGAGTTAAAGAGCGTGGGTGTGCTCGATACGAAGAGGCATTTCGAGAGAACATCATAAAATTCAATCGCGCGCTCATTTCTCTTTTCTTTTTCATTCAAAGCAAGACCCATGGCAACGCGCATCCAGAAAATCTGGGGTGTCTCCAGTCTTTTTTGCATGTGGTGAATGAAGTAGCGGTCGTAAAGAGTTTGCAGGCCGAGGTAAGAGAATTGGTCATCTCTTTGTAGCTCGATGGCGCTTGCGAGTTTGTCTAAGTCGAAGCTGAGAAGATCCGGGTGAACTCTCTTGAGCTGCACAGCTTGCTTAAACACCTTCTTAAAGTACGCGCGATGGGCCGATTCTAGGTCAGGAGAAGAAGCCGCATGCCCAAAGGTTTCGCGGTAGAGAACATCGAGCAGAAGGCGCGACGCCACTTTAGAATAGGCAGGTTCAATTTCAATTTTCGCGCGCGCGGCCATGATATTGGCCTGATCGACTTCGCTCTCTTTCATGCCCTCATAGAAGTTGCCAATCGAGCTTTCTAAAAGGTCTTTCGCAGAAACCAGATCTTCGAGTGCACGACAAGCAAAGTTGAGCCGGGCGCGCAGCTGTTTTTCCGTTAAAGTAAGAGAAGCGCCATCTTCTTTTTGGATGGTAAATTGACGTGTCTGATGGGCTTCTTCTTGCTCAAGTTCTCTGTCTGGTCGCGACTGCTCGCCCAACGCCGCTCTGTAAAGAATGAATTCTTTGGCAACGTTGAAGTAGCCATCGCGCATGAGACACTGCTCAATCTCATCTTGAATGAGAGATGAGGAAAGGCGCAAACCCGATTTAGAAAGAGACACTGCTCGCGCCACGAGCTTCTGCGTCAAAAGATTGACTGAATCGATGATCTCTTGAGACGATTGACCTTCGACAAGACGCGTCCTGCGGAAGGCTTCCTCAATCGAAGAGGCGATTTTCATTGGATTGAAGCGCACAAGTGTGCCGTCTTTTCTTGCGATTCTTAAATTTTCAGGAGAATCTTCGCGCAGCGCTTTGTGCTGGTCGCGATAGATGATGTAATCTTTGGCCACTTCGTGATGGCCGCATTTCATAAGGGTCACTTCGACCACGTCTTGGATGCCTTCCACGGTGAGGCAGGCCCCTTTGATGGCCAAGGCAAAGAGCTGAGAGACCACCTGATCTGCCACCTCTTGAATGGCATTTTCGATCTCCTGAGGAAGCGGCTCCTCTTTTTCAAGTTTCCTTGTATCGCAGAAAGCCGCAACCAGTGCCCGTTCAATTCTCTCGCGTCGAAAAGGGACAAGAGCTCCATTGCGCTTGACCACGGTAAATTGCTGGGAAGATGCTTTTTCTTTGAGAGAAGAAACCAGATCAGAGGGAGAAGATTTTAAGGACGTAGAGGATTTCTTAGTCATGGCGCATGGCTCCTTCGTGTACTAGATGTAGTAGGGTTTTTGATTCGTATACACCATATATAGTAGCAACGCACATTAACTCCAAATCAAAAAAAAATTCACCTGAAACTCGTTGAGTTTCTTGGATTTAGTGAAGGTTTGTGGTAATCTGAAAAAAGCGGAGGACACCATTTTGCGTAAAATTTATCTCATTCCCAACATCGTGACGGCGTTCGGGCTGGCGTGCGGATTGTTTGTGATTTTCAAAGTCAACATGGTGGAGCCCGGTGCAGGAAGTTATCAACTTCTTCACTCTTCCGTCCTGCTACTTCTTCTTGCGGCCTTTGCCGATTTCATGGACGGGGCCATCGCACGTGCCATGCGCGCTCAAAGTGAATTTGGCTTCATGTTTGATTCTCTTGCCGATGCCATCTCATTTGGCGTTGCTCCCTCGATTCTTCTGCTCAAAACCCTTTCTTTAGAGCAGGGGACAGGGCTATCTTTTTTTGCCCTTTCTGCTTCAATGCTCTTTTCGATCGGCGGCGTGCTCCGTCTCGTGCGCTTTAACGTCAAAGCCACCGAAGCCAAACAGAACGTCGATTTATTAGAAGCGCAAAAGAAACATTTTACTGGCCTTCCCATTCCGATCTCTGCACTTGCGGCTGTTTCTATGAATTTATTTTTAAGCTCAGGGATTGGCACCCGTCTTTTCCCCTATACTCTGGAGACACGCGCGCTCATCTTATCCTCTGTCATGATCATTTTGGGGTATTTCATGGTCAGCAGATGGAAATTCCCCAGCCTAAAAATGCTCAATTTTAGAGTGCCGTCTTTTCAACTCGTCTTTTTAACAGTCATTTTGGCCATTTTCGTCCTGTACGGCATCCTGCATTTTT
>CAZLDZ010000040.1:0-9540 GCA_964558435.1 uncultured bacterium | reverse complement strand
AAAATTTTTCCTCAGCTGTAGTTTCTCCAATACTATCTTCGGAAAATTTTTGAAAACCCACCTCAAAATCTTCCAAAATCTCAGAAAGAATCTTTATTAGGATAGGTTCTTGCATATTTTCTCAATCTTGTTTTAAATCACTATAGTTGGATAGGTTCACACCAATATCTTCATTCCATTCTTCAGGATGATTGGCGATAAATGTCCTCATCAGTTCTTTACAGGTAGTATCGTTAATGACGGTTAGAGAAACACCGCAACTGCGTAATAAAGCCTCATCACCCATAAAGGTCTCATTTTCACCAATGATGACCTTTCCAATTTTATAGAGTCGAATAGCACCACTGCACATTGGACAAGGAGAAAGAGTTGTGTAAAGGATCGCATTTTGATAAATTTCTGCGCTTAGTCGCCCAGCATTCTCGAGACAATTCATCTCTCCATGATGAATAGAGCTGCCTTGCTGCATCCGTTGATTATGGCCCCTCCCAATGATTTTTCCTTCATAGACAAGAACCGATCCAATGGGGATGCCTCCAGAGGCCATTCCTTTTTTAGCTTCGTCGATAGCAGCTAGCATAAACTCATCTACAACCGCACTTTCTTTTGGTTCGTGTGTTCCTGCAAAAAGAGAGCCACAAATTGTGAACGCTACGAATGCGATTACGTGCATTTTGAATAACATAGTTCCTCCTAGAGAAAATAAATAAGAAAATCCTAGCAAAAAATGGAAAATGAATCTATCCGCAAATTTCAGAACTTTTGGGTGGGAGCAAGTTCAGGGCTCTCTTCTTTTGCGGCTAACTTCTTCTGATTCTCTAGTACCTGTTTAATGTGCTTATCAAAGTCTGACTCGAACAGGCGATCTTGGACAATTCGATACTTTTCAAACTCATTTTCGGCAAACGCCTTTGCTACTTCTTTGCTCACCTTTCCTGGATTATTGAGAATATCTCTCTCGTTAAACTGAAGGAAGGCGTTGAGCTTTTCAGCCCAGTCTCTCATCGTCATAGGGATGTTTCGCGAAGCTCGATCTTCGGCGTAATCGAGATACATTGTCATAAAGCGGTCAAGCGATCTCAATTCCACTTCAGTCAGGTAATTTTTTGCAATCACGACATCTGGCTTTAGGATTTTTCCTTTTGGAGCATTTTTCCATGTGGTCAGCCCCATTCTCTCTTTTTTACTATCTGCTCGCTCCACAATCAATTCAGCAGCAGTGTGACCATGAATGGCAAAATGAAGCTTATTTTGCACTTCTGCGAAGAAACTTTGCGTAAGTTCGGCTTGTGGGTCATAATCCATTGCTGTAGCATAGATATCGGTGATCTTTTGGTAGAACCTTCGTTCACTTGCTCGGATTTCTCGGATTTCTTCCAATAGGTTATCGAAATACGCCTTGTTGAAGAACGAGCCATTTTTCAAGCGCTCTTTGTCTAGCAGATAGCCGCGAAGGGCAAAATCTTTTAAGACGCTCACTGCCCATTGTCTAAATTGGATGGCACGAAGAGAGTTGACCCGAAAGCCGATAGCAATAATGGCGTCAAGGTTGTAAAACTCGATATTTCTGGCGACCTCGCGAGAGCCTTCTTTTTGAACTATTCGGAAATTCCGAATAGTTGCCGGCGGTGATATCTCATTCTGGCTGAACAGGTTGTTTAAATGTTCGTTAATTGTTGGGACAGAGACTTCAAACAGTACTCCCATCAATTTTTGTGTAAGCCAGACCGATTCTTCGGCTATCCGAACTTCAATGCTGTTTTCTCCAGATTGACCGGTAAAGATCAAGAATTCAGCAGTGCTATTGCGAATGTTGGCTTTTTTTTCTTCGCTCATGAGTTTCCTACGATTTGTGCCTTAAGAATGGGGAGTGTAGGTGAATTTTGAAATAAAAAGAAGGCTGAGTCTTGATGCTACGGCTTTTATAGAGGTGGAAAGAACCCCTCGCGCTAGGGGGCGGTGCCCCCTAGTCTACCGGGGCGGCGATCTCGGGCTGTTTTCGCAGGCGAAAACATCGCCCTCGACTCGATTCTCTCACGCAAGCCAAACTGTTGGCTTGCGAACCCCTCGCGCAAGCGCTGCGCGCTGTCTACCGGGGCGGCGATCTCGGGCTGTTTTCGCAGGCGAAAACATCGCCCTCGACTCGATTCTCTCACGCAAGCCAAACTGTTGGCTTGCTCACCTCCAATGAAAAAGGCCGGGCTTTTGGCCCGGCCCTTTTTTATTGGAGGTGGAGAGAATCGAACTCTCGTCCTTAGCAAACTCCCTATTCGTGACTACATGCTTATCGTCTTTGCTTTTCATAAGCCGTGATCAAAGACGCCCGACTGCCGGCTTACGCTCTTCTTCTTGTCTCGAATTCCGCGGCTAAGAAGGGAAAAATCCGCAGATTCACACCAGGGTTAATGACAAGAGGCCCCAGCACTCCTGGTCGCGTTCTGGGCTCTCGAGCGCTTAAAACTGTTAGGTCTTAAGCAGCTAATTGATCTTCGTAAGAAGTATCAGTTCTTTTTTACCGGTTTTTTAAGGAAGGCCAACCGGTGTCCTCCGCATGCCACGCATACTTTGTTTCCAAGTCGAAACCAGTACACCCCCGTAAATTATAATAGCAAAATCTTGAATTTAAGGCAAATAATGCAAGTTGCTGATTTTCAGCATATTGCATTTTGTCTATAAAATCCTTTAACTGCCCTAAATCGTAGAAAAAAAGTATAATGGAACCTCACTTTTAAATCGAAGCATTAACAGGAGGAACAGATGGCAGCATCAACATTAGGGACTGGTATGCCGGTCGTATCAGAAGCGGATGCTTTACGTAGACTTGGGGCCTTGGTAGAGGGGTTGCCTGGCATTCCCGCGGGTTTTGCAGAAAGGGAAGACAAACTAGGAATGGCTGTGAATCGAGTGACAGTTCCTGGGGCACCTGGACTAGTTATTTTCACCGGAATTACCATAAATTCCCTCCGCTATCATCATGAAGTCACGACGCGTGTGGAATTTTTAGAGGCAGCGCTGCTCATTGCCATTTCTACCGTGTGGAATACCGTAGCAGCTGCATGTTTTTCGGTTGTAGCTCTTGCTCTTTTATTCACAGACGAACGCATCAATTTGGAAGCTAAAAGAAAAATGCTGATTGCAGGTTTCTCGCTTGTCCAAACGGGGTGTGCCCTTGTGGGGGTCGTTTCTCCAGAGTATGGTTTTTCATGTTATGGCAAGTTCCTTTCTCAGGTGGTAGACCATCAAGAAGGGATTGTGGACTTTTTAGGAGTGAGAGAGGGTCCCTTCGCGATTCCAATCGGGCCGTAAAATCTCCCTTGGAAAATAGGCAAACAATCTCTAAAATCCTTTAGATGATGTTTGCGGAAGAAAAAACGGAATCCTTTCCGGCGCGTGAGGAGAGTATCCTCGCGTTTTGGAAGCGGGAAAAAATCTTTGAGAGGTCGGTCGCTTCGAAAAAGGGGGCGCCTCTTTTCTCTTTTTATGACGGGCCTCCGTTTGCGACGGGCCTGCCTCATTATGGCCACATTTTAGCGGGGACGATCAAGGACGTTGTCCTGCGCTACTGGACGATGCGCGGGTTTTATGTCCCGCGGCGCTTTGGGTGGGACTGCCACGGCCTTCCTGTCGAAAATGAGATCGAAAAGGCCAAGGAGCTTTCGGGTGCGTCTGCAATTGAACATTTTGGGATTGGCGCTTTCAACGAAGAGTGCCGCAAGATCGTTTTGCGCTACACGAGCGAGTGGGAAAAGACGGTTGAACGCATGGGGCGCTGGGTCGATTTTAAAAATTCGTATAGGACGATGGACCGTCCGTTCATGGAGTCGGTCTGGTGGGTTTTTTCACAGCTTTACGCCAAAGGGCTTGTTTATGAGGGGTTCAAGGTCATGCCGTTTTCGGCAAAGCTGGGCACGCCTCTTTCCAACTTCGAAGCCAACTTAAATTACCGCGATGTGGACGATCCTTCGCTCACGGTATTGTTTTCCCATCTTGAAGAGCCGGGGACAAAGTTTTTAGTCTGGACGACCACTCCGTGGACGCTGCCGATGAATTTGGCGCTGGTGGTGAATGGCGATCTCGACTACGTGAAGGTGAAAGATGCTCAAGGGAATCGCTACATTCTGGCGCAGTCGCGGACGGGGGAGTATTTCAAAGAAGCTGTAGAAATCGAAGCGACGTTTAAAGGCCACACGTTGAAAGGCATTGCGTACGAGCCGCTTTTTCCCTACTTTGCGACGCGTCGTGAAAAGAAGGCCTTCCATGTGCTTGTCGATGCCTGTGTGTCGAGTGAAGAGGGAACGGGAATTTTGCATGCGGCGCCCGCCTTTGGCGAAGAAGATTTTTTTGTGTGCGCACGCGAGGGGATTGAGCTTGTTTGTCCTGTCGATCACAACGGACGCTACACCCAAGAAGTTCCCGACTTTGCAGGCGTTTATGTGAAGGATGCCGACAAAGAGATCATCAAACGCTTAAAAGCAGAAAAAAAAGTTTTCCGCCAGGGGACCATTCGCCACCGCTATCCGTTCTGCTGGCGCTCCGACACTCCACTCATTTACAAAGCGGTGAAAACCTGGTTTGTCGCAGTCGAAAAAATCAAAGAAGAGCTCCTAGCAGCCAATGCCAAAATCCACTGGGTTCCTGAGCACATTCAAGAAGGGCGTTTTGGCAAATGGCTCGAGAATGCCCGTGACTGGGCTATTTCCAGAAATCGCTACTGGGGGACGCCGATCCCTCTTTGGAGAGCTCCTGATGGCGAGTGTGTGGTGATTTCTTCCGTGCAAGAGCTTGAAGAGCGCACAGGCACCAAAATTGAAGATCTCCACCGCCACCACATTGACGACTTAACGTTTGAACAAAATGGAAAAACGTTCAAGCGTATCCCCGAAGTGTTTGACTGCTGGTTTGAATCGGGATCGATGCCGTATGCCGAAAAACATTTCCCTTTTGAAAATCAGGATGAAGTGATGCAGAGCTTTCCTGCCGATTTTATCGGAGAAGGGCTCGATCAAACGCGCGGTTGGTTTTATACTCTCACAGTTCTTTCTGTGGCTCTTTTTCACAAACCTGCATTCAAAAATGTGATCGTCAACGGCATCATTCTGGCCGAAGATGGCATGAAAATGTCTAAGCGCCTCAAGAACTACCCCGAGCCCGAGCTCATCTTCAATGAACATGGAGCTGATGCTCTGCGTCTTTATCTTCTAAATAGCCCCGCTGTCCTTGCCGATGATCTGCGCTTTTCAGAACGAGGAGTCGAGCTCGTCATGCGCCAAGTGCTCATCCCGCTGTGGAACTCCTACCACTTTTTGGCCACCTACGCCCGCATTTACAGCTTTAGGCCTGCACCATTTAAAAAACCACAAGCGGAAATCGACCGCTGGATTTTGTCGCTTTTGCAAAAGCTTACGCAAGAGGTAACAGAGGCAATGGACTCATACCATCTTGGAAAAGCAGTCGAGCCGTTTGTCCAATTTATTGACCAACTCACCAACTGGTACATTCGAAGATGTAGAGCCCGTTTCTGGTCAGATATCGCATCCCAAGACCGCGATGAAGCTTTTGCGACACTCTACACCGTGCTAATATCCGTGTGTAAAATCGCTGCGCCTTTCATCCCGTTTCTTGTGGAGGCCATCTACGTGCACTTGCGCCAGGAAGAAGATCCCCAATCGGTGCATCTATGCGATTTTCCGAAATCCGAAGAGCATTTACGAGATGTTGCGCTCGAGCACGAGATGAGCAATGTGCAGACGGTCGTAAGCTCAGGCCACGCGCTGCGAAAAGAGCATAAACTCAAAGTTAGACAACCCCTGCCGTGCGCGCACGTCGTCTCAACAGAGGCCAAAATTCTTGAAGGCTTGCGCCAGAAAAAAGCGCTGATCGCCGATGAACTCAATGTTAAAGAAGTCGTTTTCCATGCCGATGAAACCAGCTTTGTGCAGCTTGCCGCCAAACCCAACTTCCGCGTACTTGGGAAAAAAGTCGGCCCTCTCATGAAAGCCGTCCAAAAAGCCATTGAAGAGATGCCCCAGAGCGCACTTCAGACTCTTTTTGAAGGGAAGAATTTTTCCATCGAAATTGAGGGACAAAAGATTCTTCTTACCCCGGAAGACATCGCCGTTGAGCGCAAGGTTAAAGAAGGCGTGATTGCCCTCACACAAGCCGGCATCACAGTGGCACTCGACACCGAACTCACAGACCCGCTTTTAATCGAGGGCCTCGCGCGCGAGCTCATCAATAAAATCAACACCATGCGTAGAGAAGAAGGCTTTGCCGTCACCGACCGCATCACCGTGAAAATCCAGACGACAGAACGGGTAAAAAGCTGTTTCCAAGAATGGGGCACCCTCATCCAGCATGAAACACTAGCCACCGATGTGCAGTTTACCGAATGCCAAGGCACCGCGTGGGACCTAAATGGCGAGCAGGCTATGGTGCAGCTACTTAAGGTGTAGAGTTCCAGTAGTAGCTGTAGCTTGGAGGATTAGAATTATCATTCCTGCGCAGATAACAGTTTTGAAAGTCAATATGTACAACTTGATCAGACCGAGAAAAGCGTAGCTCGATCCCCTGTTTTTGCGGATCATCCGTGATGACCATGATTGTTCCTGCAGGGGGTAATGCAAGCCGCCTTTGGTTGATCATGAATGTGCCATCACCCAAAAATTCGGCACCCAAATCTTTCCGTACATTCTCATAGATCACAATGCCATCACATTCAAGGCGGCGCATTTCTTGAGGATCGACCCCAAAACGCCGCTTCACAAAAGCATCATCTACTGCTCTGTTGAAGGCGCCGGCCGCCTCATTGTCATTGTGGGGCTTCGCAATATATGTGAATTGATCTATTAAAGTCTGCGGTTCACCAAGAGACCAAGTTGTAACAGTTCCTTCTAATGGGTGGTTGTGAATCAGGGGGCGCCCTATCTGGGCATCATAAGTAAGCGTGACACAGGTATCTTGTGAGAAAACTATGGGTTCCAAGCGGAGATTAAAATACACAGGATAGCCCATATACTCGATGCACTGGTCCTGGATAGCAACGTTACAGTTAGCATCTAAAAAGGAATAAAGGGGCACACCGTTGGGAAAGTGCAGCAGGGTAGGTAATCGATCTTGCTGGAAGGTCTCTTTAACTTGGATCAGTCTAAAAAGTGAGACATAATTAGAGGAGAAACAGGTGAATACCTGATCAACAAGCCACTCTAAGCAGGATAGCGCCACTTTTTGAACTTTTTTGTCCAAGATACTTGCGCAATAGTCGGGAACCCAGTGGGCAACCGCAACATTTTGTGCACCTTCTACAGTATAAAATTCGACCATAATCCTCCGTTAAAATTAAATGCTGGCAAGCACGCTACTGTGCAAGTACAGGTTCCCAGTAACGTTTAGGCGTTACACCAGTGCCGTGCGGAGCCATGAGATACTTTGAGCTTTTAAAATCTACCTGCATGACACGCGCATCCTCGGAATTGCGCATGGTGATATTCTGGTTTTGTGGATCCTCCATGAGGATGACGATACCTGCGTCGCAAGGCAAGCGAAGATAAAGACCGTGGACAAGAAAGTCAGACCCTTGAATTTGGATACCTGATGCTGGTTTCATATTCTCATAGATCACAACATCACCACATGCATGGCGGCGCATTTCTTGAGGATCGGCTTCAAAATGCTGCTTCACAAAAGCCTCCTCATCGTTGCGATTGGTCAGACGGGCATCTGCATTTGCATGGACTGCCAAATGAACTTGCTTGTTTTTGACAACTGTTGGCTCTTGCGTGTGGAAACCCCAACTGGATTCAGTAAAGGTGTTCTGTGCATAACTATTAATGCGGATGCTTGATCCAGCCTTATCCTCCCTACAAAGCGTAACGTAGGCTGTTGTTTTCTCTGAAAAGACTTTTGGTTCCAAGCGCTGGTTGAAATAGATAGGCCGCCCATTACGTACAATCACACCCTCGCGGTTGACGTACACAAAAGAGCTCTGTCCCTCAAACGAATAAAGAGGAACGCCAGAAGGAAAGTGTGTCAGGGTCGGCAAGTGCGTCTCACCAGACTGTTTTTGGAGGCTCTTCAAATCACAGAGTAGGACATAGTTGGAGGAAAGATACGTCAGCATATAATCGGCCAACCGTGCAAAGCATGACAGGGCCACACCGTTGATCTTGTCATCTAAAATATTTCCACAAAAGTTAGGCAGCCAGTGAGCCACCGTCTTTTCAGCTTCTACAGTGTAAAATTCGACCATAATCCTCCTATAAAACTTTGTCCTGTGTGGTTACCCAATAGTCTTCGGTATCAGGCACGTAATCTTTAAGGTTCGCACGCGTGACAGTACGGGGGTCGTAAAGACCGTGCATGACGATTCCGCCTGTTTCTAAATCACTCCTGATGAGCAACGTGCTTTCGTCTTCGGGAAGTTGAAGAATTTTTCCTCGAATTAGAAGCATATCGTGATCCCTGATTTTCCATTGACTCGTGTATATAAAGAGTCTTTTCCCATTACAAACTTCATATTTTTTTTGCTTTTCGACATCGAATCCCCAGTTTTGTAGCGAGTATGTCGAGGTTTCTGCGTCATTTGCTTTATAGGCTGCGTCATTTCGAGCCTGTGCCCAATGGATGAGCTGGTTTTTCATCATGGTGGGCCTGAATCGGTCGAATTCCCAATGTGCTGGAGATGCTGCGCCTTTTTCATAGGCCCGAATCTCAATGACATCGTCACGGTTTCTTAGATCCATCACGACATAATCTGCGCCTGAAAAGTCTTTAGGCAAAAGACGTTTATTGAAATGCACAGGAAGATTGCGGTTGTGTATAATGAAACCATTTTTTATTTTTTCGCAAAAAAGAGTAAATGAATAGAGGGGCACTCCATTGGGGAAATGCAGAAGCTCCGGCAAGGTACTTTTTCCAAAGCGCATTTGGCAATCTTTCAAATCCAGCAGTGTGTTGTAGTTAGAGGAGAGGTGGGTGAGTAGCCAATCGACAAACGACTCAAAGCAGGATAACGCAGCTTGGTGAACTTTTTTGTCTAAGATGCTCGCGCAATAATCCGGAACCCAGTGGGCAACTTGTTGTCCATTTTCTACACGAAAAAATTCAACCATAATATCCTTTTATGTTGCGGCTACCAAAGGCTCAGATTTCCAATAGTTTTCTACGATAATTCGGCCATTTTTCAAGTCGAGGAATTCAACATCTCTTGTCTCTTTCAGATCTAGATGCCAGTAAGAAGTTGGATCTTGAGGAGAAAGGATGTAGACGCCCTGCTTTTGCAGGTCATCTGTGATGATCATCGTATAACCTGGATCAAGAAGCGTAATGGGGTTATAATTAATATAAAACATCCCGTCCTTGTTAACCGCCCGTAAATCACTTCTTATTTTTACATAGATTTTTCTAGTATCGCATTCATGAAAAGCCATTTCGGGCATTTTAAGTCCCCAGCGCTTTTGCACAAATATCTCTTCATCCTTTTGATTGGCCTCCCGGGCTTCTGCATTTGTGGGTACCGGTCGGTAATAGGCTTTTGGTCCCTAA
>CAZLDZ010000039.1:0-9567 GCA_964558435.1 uncultured bacterium | reverse complement strand
ACAATCCTTGTGCTTTTTACCTCGCCAGACCTTCTCAGGCATCTTCCTGAGGTGGGTGCCGTCATTTTGGCCTATGAGGCCGATCCTGATGCGATCGAAGCCGCTGTAAAGATTATTTTTGACTCATTTGCTCCGTTGGCCTATTCAGTAGAAAATGGGGCGAATCTTATTTTTGATGTTGTGGCTTCCTTTTCTCATGGCAGGGAAGGGAGATTCTGTGAACCGCCCTCTTGTTATCGCAGGGGATGTCGGGCAGGTAGCCATCCCTGTGGTGGCACTTTCAACAACCCTGTTTTTGCGTGATTACAAAGGATCGGCCCAATTTCTAGAAGCAGGTGCCGCCGATGCCGTCACTGTCTTTGGCCTGAAATATTTGATCAATGAAAAGCGCCCGAGTGGGCATGCACGACAATCCTTTCCTTCGGGACATACCGCCATTTCTTTTTGTGGAGCAGGTTTCATCCACCGGCGTTATGGCTTTAAATACGCAGCGCCCGCTTACGTAGGGGCCCTTGTCGTGGCAACAGCCCGTGTCCAATCCCAAGCCCATTGGATGCATGATGTCGTGGCCGGAGCCGCCATCGGCCTTTTTTACGGTTTTATCTTCACGTCACCGTATGATTCAAAAACACAAGTCGCCCCAGAAATGAGCGAAGACGGCGTTGGCGTGCGCTGTTCCCACCAGTTTTAACGCCAGCTTTGGGTAGGAAACTGGGCACATGATAGAGATTGTTGCATAAGTTTCCCTCCTTTCGTGCCCGAGTTCCGTGTCCGAGTCCGAGCTGCCGACCTTGCATCATTTTTAAGATCGAAAAAAGAATCGGAACTCGGACTCGGACACGGAACTCGGGCACGCCAAGACAAAGAGTCATGCAACTCTAATTTTCAATCTTCAGAAACTGGAGAAGGTCGGAAAAAAATTTGGGTGACCAAGCTTCGATGGTGCGAGGATCTGGAATGAATGCGCGTACATCCTTTTTAGCAAGACCCCAATCAATGGTTCTGATTTTTTCTTCGAGAGTTTCAAGGAGTTTTTCCCGAGAAGAGATCGTGGATTGACCAAGATGATCTAAACGCTGATTAAGATGGCGCAGGTTTAAAGGGATGGCTTTTTGAATAAACCACACCAAGTCAAACCAGTCCCTTCCTTTAACCCGATTTTTCCAGGCACGGAAAAGAATCGCGTGCATTTTTCCCGCAAACAAATCCTGGAGCTGGTAACTGAGAACATGAAAGGGGCTGGGTTCGCGCACAAGCATCAGAGTTGTGCGAAATCCAGGAGGCGGATCTGTGTCGATTTCAAGCTTAATTTTGAGTTGCTGTTCTGGATGAATGTTTTTAGGCCGATTTCTCTCCTCGATAGAAAGAAGGAGATCGATCGTGCTTGTCTTAAGAAAGGCAGAAAGAACACCTGTTTTTTTGCTTTTTTCTTTTTCTGCAACTTTTACACGAAAGCCCATGCTCTCCATCTCTTTTTCTAAACCGTCCAGGAAAGGGCTTAGATCAAATGCAGCATCCTTCTTCAATAAGGAAAAATCCAAATCTTCACTGAATCGCCCCAAACCCCAAAGAATTCGTAATGCAGTTCCTCCGTAAAAAGCGGCATGATCGAAAAAATGGCTGCGATAAAGCCCCAGTAGTGCTGCCTGTTGCAAAATTTCGCGCAATTTATCCAATTCGCTGACAGCAACATTTTTGTAACTTTCCAGCATCTCTTTCACATTTAGGTTCATAAAGATATGATTAGGTGAGTTAAAGTGTTTACGATTTTTGAATGATAGGCTTCAGCAATTTCCTGCATTAAACTCTTGTTGAATGTTTTCAAGGCTGAAGCTTCCATCCGCATCGATTCAGTGAGTTCTGTAAATAGTTCTCTTGAATTTAATCCCTGACAAAGACGAAATACATGGTCAGCAAGTGCCTTTTCCGGCGTTGCTATGGAAAATCCCCCCAATGCATTTTTTTTATGAGACACCCCCACACTATAACGGGCAAGTGAGAGATGATGATAACTAAAAGTCCCGACAGGGGTGGTGAATGTACGTCTTGGTTTTGTTGTTATGGAGGTTTGCACATAGCTTGCCTCAGGAATCAAACCGTAAAAAGAGAGAGCACTTTCCAAGCTTAAATAGGAAGGTCCGTACAGAAGATTCGCAATTTGTTCAAAAGGGACAGATCCTTTGTTGATCTGTTCTTGGATCAAAAAAAACCCATTTTTAAGCCGAATTAGCTCCCCGCTTTTAACAAGCCTAAAGATGGCATCTTTTGGGTTGCGATACTCGCGTAGGAGCTCGTGTAAAGCTTGCGTGTCTATATAGGGGGTCTCAAAATTCAAGATATTTCTTAACATATCTTCATAATAACAGAAAGTCTGATTTTTTCAGACTTTTTATTACCATCAAGGCGATTTCGATGACAGAAAGTCTGAAAAAATCAGACTTTCCTGATGCATTCTTGAGCTAGCCAGGCAAATATGAGGAGGGCCAAAGAATAGATGACTAGAGCTCGCCTCCGCTTTTGATCTAGGAGCTCTCGAAGCTCATGTTTAATGCCGACTTCCCCAGAGGCATAAAAGGTAGTGCCGGCAGGATAAATTTGCCACAGTGCGTGGCGGTTTTTTTTATGCATGCGCTCAACAAGATCGGAAACAGGGTATCTACCTAAGTATTGGTGAGGGGCAACTAAATCTCTTTCTTTGGCATTGCGGTTATCCTGAAGCTCATACATCGTATAATTATCAAAGAGTTGCTTATGTAATTCTGCTCCTTGTCTGACCCCGAGGACGTCAAGCACAGATGTTCTTTTTAGCTCTTGATGCTCGAAGCGGAAGTAGGTATGAGGTTTTTCTGAATAACGCGTAAAGGGGAGTTTTAAACCTGAGGGTACAAGAGCATGTATATTCACGACTTCAGTAGGAACCTGGACTGACCAGCTTTTATGCTGCAACCGAATGTAGCCCTTGGGCACGAGCACAGCCAACCCTTTAAATCCTTCGGTTTCGTCGTGATTAAAGATTCTTAATATGGAATTTTCAGGAAAATGCACGGTGCAATAAGTCATTGTTCATCTCTCCATGATTAAAGAAGCAAAGAGTTTAGCTGAAAGAGATGAAAAAGAAAAGGGCCTCCTTTGAAGAGGCCCCTTCTGAGAAGGCTTACTTGTTCTCGTCGTCGAGGATTTCCACTTCGGCTTCTTCGATGTCCGGCTTCTTGTGCGCGCTTTCGCCTTGAGGCTGAGCTTGCGCAGTGGTGCCGCCTTGTTTTTGCATCGCTTCACCGATCTTTTGCATGTGGCTGTTCAGGTCATCTGTCGCAGCCTTGATTGCAGAAATGTCGTTTCCTTCGAGCGTTTTTTTCAGCGCATCGATTTTGTCTTGAACACTTGACGCGACATCTTGGGGGATGCGGTCTTTGTGCTCTGTTAGAGCTTTCTGAGCGCGGAAGATCAGAGAATCGGCTTCATTTTTTGCTTCCACGGCATCTTTGCGCTTCTTATCTTCGTCTGCGTGATCTTCAGCGTCTTTCAACATGCGCTTGATTTCGTTTTCGCCTAAGCCTGACTTGGCTTCGATGCGGATTTTTTGTTCTTTGCCAGACTGGATGTCTTTTGCAGAGACATTCAAAATCCCGTTGGCATCCACATCGAAAGCAACCTCAATCTGGGGCATACCGCGTGGAGCGGGCGGGATATCTGTAAGATCGAATCTTCCGATCTCTTTGTTATCCTTGGCCATTTTGCGCTCACCTTGAAGGACGACGATGGTCACAGCGGGCTGGTTATCCGCTGCTGTTGAGAACACCTGCTTCTTCTGAGTGGGGATCGTGGTGTTGCGCTCCACAAGGGGAGTCATGACGCCACCCAGAGTCTCGATTCCGAGCGTGAGGGGAATGACATCCAAGAGAAGAACGTCTTTCACTTCACCGCCGAGAACGCCACCCTGAATCGCTGCGCCGACCGCAACGACTTCGTCGGGGTTTACGCCCTTGTGAGCTTCTTTTCCGAAGATTTCTACAACCTTTCTTTCAACGGCAGGCATACGTGTCATCCCACCCACGAGAATCACCTCATCGATCTGACTCGCAGAAAGACCTGCATCTTTTAACGCTTTTAAGCAGGGCTCTTTCGTGCGCTCGATCAGGTTATGGACAAGGCTTTCAAACTTGGCGCGTGTCAGCGTCAATGCAAGGTGTTTGGGTCCGCTTGCATCCATCGTGATGAACGGCTGATTGATCTCTGTGGTTTGCGTGCCCGAGAGTTCGATCTTTGCCTTTTCTGCAGCATCGCGCAGGCGCTGAAGCGCCATCTTATCTTTGCTTAAGTCGATTCCATTTTCTTTTTTGAACTCCTCGAGCATCCAGTTGAGAATGACGTTATCAAAATCATCTCCACCAAGACGGGTGTCTCCGTTGGTCGCGAGCACTTCAAAGACTCCGCCGCCGATTTCGAGAACAGAGATATCAAACGTTCCTCCACCCAAGTCGAAGACGGCAATTTTTTTGTCCCCTTGTTTATCGAGACCGTAGGCGAGGGCTGCGGCAGTTGGCTCAGGAATGATGCGCTTGACATCAAGACCTGCAATTCTTCCTGCATCCTTTGTCGATTGCCTTTGCGAGTCGTTAAAGTAGGCGGGGACTGTGATGATCGCTTCCGTCACTTTTTCGCCGAGATAAGCCTCTGCTGTCTCTTTCATTTTAATGAGAACTTGGGCTCCGACTTCTTCGGGCGTGATGGTTTTGCCATCGATTTCGAAGACAGCGTCGCCATTGCTATTTTTAGTGACTTTGTAAGGCACATTCTTCAGCTCATCGAGCACTTCTGCGTGTTTGCGTCCAATGAAGCGTTTTGCAGAATAGATTGTGCGCTCTGGGTTTGTAACTGCTTGACGTTTGGCAGGGATCCCCACAAAACGCTCAGTTCCTTTATACGATACGATCGAAGGTGTTGTACGCGTCCCTTCGGCGTTTGCGATCACGATAGGAGAGCCTCCCTCCATGATCGAAACGCATGAGTTAGTGGTTCCAAGGTCGATACCGATGATGCGACCTTTTTTCTGTTGTTTGTCTGACATAGGTTTATTTCTCCTCTTTTTTGTTAAGCTCTTGTGGCGCTGCAGGTTTTTTTGCGACTTTTACGCGTGCAGGCCGAATTGTGCGTTCTTGGCACATGTAACCTTTCACAAATTCCTGAAGGATTGTCCCTTCGGGTTTGTCTTCAGTTTCCTCGATTTCAATCGCTTGGTGTCTGTGTGGGTCGAAAAGGGTTCCCACCGAGGTAAAGGGGACCACACCGTTGGCGACAAGAAGGTCTTTAAACTGATTGAGAATCATCTGAAAACCCAGCGCCCATGTGCGTGTTTCCTCAGACATCTTTTCAGTAAAAGAGAGCGCATTTTCAAAGTTGTCGAGAGGGGCCAAAAGCTCCTCAAGAACATTTTCGACAGCAAAACGTGTGCCTTCCTGTTTTTCTTTCTGCATCCGTTTGCGTGCATTTTCCATTTCCGCAAGTGTGCGCAGATATTTATCTTTGCTTTCTTTGAGCTCTTCTTCGAGCTGCTTGAGCCTATCTTCTTGTGCGCAGCTGGTTTTTGTTTCTTCCGTCATTTCTGATCTCCTTTAGCATCCAAAAGCAGGCAGTGTCCAAGAGAGGGATTTTTCAGCTCTAGTGAAGGCGCCTGAGACTTTCGGAATGTGATTTTAAATTTGTACATGCTCTTAGTTAGGGTCTCGGAAATCGCTTGGGATGCCGCATGCAAAATCCCAAAAAGCTTTTTGTAAGAAATTCTTAAAGGACCCAGGATCGCAATGGCGCCTGCTGTTGTCTGGTTAATGCGGTAAGGGATCGCGAGCACAGAACACGCTGTGACATGGGCTGCATGCTCATTGAGATCTTCACCAATCCAGCAAGAAAGCGTATTTGTCCGCACACATTCATTGAGCAGCGCGCGCATCGAGCTGGGATTTTCGAGTAAAGAAAGGCCGCTTGCCAGGGCAGTGGCATTATTAAAATCGGGGTATTGCAAAAGTTTAGAAAATCCCGTTTTAAACACATCTTCCTGAGAAAAATTGGTGTAGCCCACAATGTGTCTCAACATGATCTCTTTGTAGAAGCGTGTGGCAATCTCCTCTTCTTCTTGAGAGAGGGTTGGTTTATCCATTCCCGTGATACGCCAGTGGAAATAGGCCTCGATTCTCTTGAGGCTAAAGTTGCTCAATTTGCGCTCAGTAAAGAGCGTTTCGGTGTGGATCAGGCCAAAATCGGTCACTAGAATGCAGAGGCAGCGGGTCTGGTCAATGCCCACAAGCTTGATATCCAGAACAAAATCCTGGTCAAAACGGGGAGCCGAAAAAAAGACCGCGCAGTGGGTCTCTTCACTTAGAATTTCCGATGCTTCCTGAAGATAGGATGCCACTTCGCGGCTGGGCTTACTCAATTTTGCAATGAGCGCGGCAAAATCTTTTTCCTGATGTGTAGAAGAATCCAGATGGGTTTGTGCAAAGAATTTAAAAGCTAAAGAAGTGGGGATCCGTCCGCCGGAGGAGTGCTGCTGCTTTAAATAACCCGCCTCCTCAAGATTCACAAAGTAGTTGCGGATCGTCGCCGAGCTCAAAGTTTCGAAGCCGTTCTCTCTCAGTGTGTTAGATCCAATTGGAGCCCCAGTTTTCAAATAAAGCTCGACCAGGCCAAGAAGGACCATCTTCTCTCTCTGGTCTTTAGGGGGCTTTTTTTGCATGATCTTTTTCATAATGAAACTTGATTTTAGCAAAAGAAGGGACAATCAGGCAAGAAAAATTAGCAGATCAGTCTATCAAGTGCTTATTTTATAATATAAGCTATTGATTTACAAGATTATACAACACTCTTGGCAGGTGTTTGAAGGGGTAAGAAAAAGGGCCTTAAGCTCTAGCGTAGCAAGGTACGCGGCGGTTTCGCCTTCTTTATTCATAATCGTTTTATCGGCACCTTCTTTGATAAGAATTTGGCAAATGACAAGGTACCCCTTTTGTGCGGCAAGCATGAGAGCGGTATTTCCGTCGTTGTCTTGCACGTTGTGCAAGACAGCATAACGGGCAAGAGACCGTACAACGCCCTCTTGACCACGTGAGGCCGAAAGATGCAGATCTGTGTGTCCTTTTTTATTTTGGAGGTCGATTTGTGCGCGCATATCTAGCAAAGCATTACACATATTTTCACGACCTAAAAAGGCTGCTTCCATGAGGGGTGTGTTGCCATCTGCGCTTTGGTAATCAACTAATGTCTGACTTTGTTTAGTAAGAATCTCTAAAACCTTTTCATGTCCTTTTGCCGCGGCTAGATGAAAAGCAGTTCTTCCATATTTATCCACAGCAAAAAGGTAAGCACCGTCCATTATACCTTGCTGAACCTCCTCTTCTCGTCCGTGCAGCGCAGCAAGCATAAATGGGGTGTTGCCGTGTTCGTCTCTAGGCTCCTCCTCGCGCCTGGAAGGCGGAGGTGTCGTGAACCCTTGTGTACTAGAAGATCCTGGTAAGTCAAGGAAAACTGCCATAAAATAAAAATCATGAAGCTGCCCCCATTTTTTTGTCAATAATGCATTCCTATGCTATGAGAAAATTCATGGCGCAACCCCCTGGAGATCGCAGCGAGTTTCAACACAAGCTCAAGCAAGCTCTTGTCAAAGAGGGCAAGAAGTTTGAAGAGATCTATCTCTGGATCTCAGAACATATGGCGCCGAGTTTTTTTGAAGAGGTCAAAGAGGACCATCTTCTTCTTGTCACGCATAATTTGATGGGGCTTGATCAACAGGATTTTTTCTCGCTCATCCACCTGAAAGACTGTGCTTTTGCCTTGTGCTTAGATAGTCCTGATGCGGATTTAAAAATCTTAAGCCATTACCGCAGGTATGGAATTAAAGACTTGCGCGCCTTTTTATCGGATGCACCACCCCCGTTTCCAGGAGTCAAGGAGCCCCTGCGCATTGCCTGTGTGCACTTTATCGGGGCTCCCATTTTAGGAAAGAAGGCAGAAGAAGGGCTTTCCGAAAAAAGGCGCAAGGAAATTTTAGAGCTTGTCAAAAGCCGCAATCCCGAGGTGACTGAAGCCGAATTTACAAAATTGTTAGAGGGGATGGACGTCCATTTTTTGAAGGCTTTAGGAAATGAAAGGCTCATTTTAGCCTTGGACATGTACTTCCGCGCCAAGACACGCGACTTGTGTCAATATGAAGTGCGCAAAGTCGAAGACTGGAAAAAGAAAAAAGAAACTCCCTCGCTGCAGATCGTTCTTGCGTGGAAAAATGTACCCAAATATGGGTTTCTTTTCCGTCTTGCCAAAACGGTTTACCGTCACGGATTGATCATGAAGCGGGTGCACGCGACCTACATCGATCCCAACACTCCCCAAAATATCTTGATTCTGTCGCTGGGTCTTCATGGAGGAAATGGAAAAGCTGCCTGGGAAGAAGCGGATATTGCCGATTTTCTGCAGGAGCTTGCTACCTTAAAATATTTCGAAGGGATGGAAGAGATTGAAGAGATCTTTGTCGATTCCAAATTGATCACGGGTAATTTTGGAAATCTCATCAAGTCGATGGTCTATTTTGTGCATCAGGTGCTTTTGCATGAAGATATCCACATGTACTCTTTTTCGCAGATTCAAGAGGGGTTTTGTAGACATCCCGAGTTGACCGTGCAGGTGTGCGAGGCTTTTAAATGGAAATTTCATCCAGAAAAACAAGATCTTGCCAAATACGCAAGCGCAAGAGAACAACTCCTCAAACTCATCGGCGATCTTGATACAGGGCAAGAGATCAATGACAAACGCCGCAAAAACATTCTGATCCAAGCGATCAATTTTGTAGAATTCACTCTAAAAACGAACTTTTATCGCAACAACAAAACCGCTTTTTGTTTTCGTCTAGATCCTCTTTATCTGGATCAAACCCCGTATGATCGCAAAGAAAAATTCCCCGAGCTTCCTTTTGCCATCTTTTTTATGAAGGGGATGAATTTTCTCGGTTTTCACCTCCGCTTTAAAGATCTTTCTCGAGGGGGTTTGCGCACGGTCATGCCGCAACGAAAAGAGCAGATGCTCTCAGAAAGAAACAACGTCTTTTCAGAAAGTTATGGCCTGGCCTACACTCAGCAGAAAAAGAACAAAGATATCCCTGAGGGGGGAGCAAAAGGGGTCATTTTCTTAGAGCCATATGAGCGCCTTCTTTCAGAAAGTGAAATTTACCAGGAAGAACTAGAAGTTGCCGGATTAAAAACAGAAGAGATTGAAGCCCGCACGCTTGCCTATCAAAAAGAACAGAAACTCCAATATTTATACCAGAGCCAGCGCTCCTACATCGAAAGCTTTTTGACCCTCATCAATTGTGAAAGCGATGGAACCCTCAAGGCAAAACACATCATTGATTACTGGAACAAACCCGAGTACATCTATCTGGGCCCTGATGAGAACATGCACAACGAGATGATCGTGTGGATTGCCAATTTTAGCAAATCGGTAGGCTACAAACCGGGCGGCTCTTTCATCACCAGCAAGCCAGGCGCCGGTATCAACCACAAAGAATATGGCGTCACCTCACTC
>CAZLDZ010000038.1:0-9581 GCA_964558435.1 uncultured bacterium | reverse complement strand
ATCCGCAGACCTTCACCTTCTTTCCGATATCGGAGGCTTGGAGTCGTCTAATTTTTGTCGTTTTCATGCAATGTCTCGTAGCAATTGAATTTCTTCTTTCCATTTTTGGGGATCGGGCGTTTCAAGGTATTTGGGGATCGCGCGTAGTTTGGGGTGCTGCATCACAAATTTAAAGCCTTCAAGTCCGATCTCTCCTTTGCCAATTTGGGCGTGCCTATCGCGTCTTGAGCCGAAAGGTTTCATCGAATCGTTTAAATGAAAGGCATAAAGGTGGCTTATGCCGACAATCCGATCAAATTCTCTAAGCGTAGTTTCCCAGGCTTGTTTTGTGCGGATATCATAGCCGGAGGCAAAGATGTGGCAGGTGTCGATGCAAACGCCGATGGGGATTTTTTTCTTCACCCGATCCAGGACGTAAGCGAGATGCTCAAAACGATGGCCTACGGAGCTTCCTTGGCCAGCTGTTGCTTCAAGAAGAAGCCTTGTGTCGCCTTGGCTTGTCAGGGGTTCAAGTTCAAGCAGCGATTCGACAATGGTTTCTAAACAGTGCTCTTCAGTTGCGCCTACAGCTGCCCCCGGATGAAAGTTAAGATAGGAGATTTTGAGGGCGTGGCACCGTTTGAGCTCTTCTTGAAAAGTTGCCCGACTTTTGTCGAGCGCTTCCTTGTTGGGCGAGCCTAAATTGATCAAATAACTATCGTGACTCATCACTTTCTTGATGCCGGTCTCTTTCAGGAGACTGTGCCATAAAATCAGGTCTTCTTCAGGGATGGGTCTTCCTTTCCATTGTTTCTGGTTGCTCGTGAAAATTTGGATCGTAGTGGCCCCAATTTCAGCGCCTCGTGTGAGCGCATGGGGAACGCCGCCAGCAATCGAGATATGGGCACCGATTAAAAGCTCCTCTTTTTTCATGGCGAAAATAATTACCATTTAATTAAATCTTTTCAACGCTTTTAATGGATCAGGATGAAACCCGAGTGCCTTGTGGATTCTCAAGAGACGCCGATTCAAAAAAAAGATGCACGCTGTTTCCGGTGGAAGATCATTCCACAATTCGATGGACAGGCTGGATGCGCGACTTTAAGTTCCTATGTCTCTTCCTTTAAAGAAATTATTGCTAGTTTGATCCCGACAAACCTCTGCTTTGAAGATGAAAAAGATTTTCATACTTGGGTCCAGCAGGCGCTACCCCAAGTCAAATGGGCTCTTCCCGACTCTTCACCAGGGATGATTTCTCTTCTGCTTTTATGTCGTGCTTCTAAAGGTTACAAAACAGAAGCTCTCCTCATGCAGCTTCTCAAAAATCGGCTGCTTCCCCATAAGGAAGTTTCTATTCTCTCTTTCCATTATCTCTATTTTCACTTTGAAAATCTGATCGACGAAAGTCTTTTATGTGTCCACGTCCAAATTTTAGTCGAAGATTCAACACAGCTCTCGCTTTTTCAAAGTGGACTCCCCCTGCTTGTGAAAGAAGTCGCGCAAATGGCACGAGCTCCCCAATTTGCGAAGTATTTTCTCGAAACAAAACACCTATCTGATGACTATAAAACGCAGTTGATTTTTCAAGATCTTGTCTGGGTATTGCAAAAATTCCCCAATCAATTTGACCAGGCAATTTTCTCCGAGATGCGTAAATTTCTGGCCCTTACAACGCGAGAGTTTCTCGAATGTAGATCTGCAAAACATCTTACAAAGATCCTTCTTGCACACCATACGATGCGTAAAGCCATTGCCCGCGCTGCTGTCCTTTTTCCTGAAGAAAGGCAGCTGCAACTGCGTCTCGGATCCACAGAACTGCACTTTTTATTTGGCAAAAAGTCTGTTGTGGGTCTCATGATCGGTATCTGTTTGCTCGATCGTTATGAGTTCTTTGAAGAAAAACACATTCTTCTTGCTGTGCAAAAGGTCATCCCCACTGCACAGTCTGTGAAGGGTTCATTTTACGTCTACCAGTCTATGCAAGATATGATTCGTACTCTCTATGTGGAAATCGAGAAAAAAGATGGGGAGCTAATCACTTTACAAGAAAGACGGATGCTCAAACGCCTTCTTCTCAATGAGCTTAAGGCAAGCGTTGAGAAGCTAACGCCCGCCATTTTCATGATGCGCAATGAAGAAGAGACGATGAAAAACATTCTCATCATTAGCCAGGAGCTGAAATATTTTTCCGATCTTCCTCAGGTGATGATTTCTTTTGAACAGCAGGCGGGAAACGATCTTGTTTTTCATGTGATTCTTGCGCGCATTCTACGCAAGCAATCCAAATCACTCAATCTTCTCTTTCAAAAAGTACATAAAGTCGATTTCCTGTCCGACCGCGTACAAATTGTAGGTTATTTAAGAAAAAAATATCCCAAAGAAGCCAACACATTTCGCCTGCGTATTTCCAAAGCGCCTGAGCTTTTGCGTGCCGATTCCTCTGTGAATTTTTACCTAGCGCGGCGCAAGGTCATGGAGATCATTCAGGAAGCAGTTGGTGAAGTGCGCGATTATAACGGAGGTATGATTTTGCAGCAGGTTGAGCAGTTCACTCAGCTCAAGCAAGCCTATCCAGAAATTGTTTCCCGCTATCCCGACCTTCTGGAAGACTTTTTTTATGCCCTCTCGCCGATCGAAATGCAAGCAGCTCTTCCTCTTGAGCATTTGAATGCTCTTTTCCGTCTTTTTTTAGAGGCAATTGAAGGGGAGCTTCCTAAACGCGAAAGCTATGTTCTTAAAGTTGGTCAGCGACAAGAAAATATTTTTGTGATGATTCGCACACGGGAATCTTCCTATCGAGAGATCGTACAACACCGGTTGCAAACTCTTGAAATTCTTCCAAAATCTCTTTGTTCCACTCATGTCGATTTGCAGGGCTCCTATTGTACGGGTTTCATTTATGATTGCCCCTCTCTAGAAGGTCAGCATAAATTTCTTGCTACGATTCAACGAGGGATCCGCGCTTGGCAGCAGAAACTCGTCAGTGAACAGGTTCTGCGTCTGAGTTTCATTTCCTTTCCGCTTTCGATGGACCCACGGATCGGGGGAGATGAAAGTTCTGAGCGTCTTCTCGAACTTCTTTTTGAAGGTCTCATGAGAATGGGTACTGATGGAAAACCCGGATACGCGCTTGCAAAATCGTATGAGATCTCTTCGGATCAAAAGAGTTATACCTTCAAGTTGCGCGACAGTTTTTGGGCAAATGGGGATCGCGTGGTTGCCTACGATTTTGAATATGCATGGAAAAAGATCCTCTCTCCCCAGTTTGCAACTCCTTTTGCTTATTTCTTTTATCCCATTAAAAATGCCAAGCGGGCTAAAGAAGGAAAAGTCACTCTAGATGAAGTGGGGGTGAAGGCTGTAGATGAACACACACTATTAATAGAACTTGAGCACGTGTTACCGAGTTTTTTAGAGCAGACAGCGAATACTTTGTTTTCTCCTGTGAATCATAGGATTGACCGCATTCACCCTAATTGGACAGAGCAAGAAGGGAAAAGTTATGTCTGTAATGGCCCTTTCATCTTAGCCAAGGCAAGCCAAACCCGTGGGCATGAACTGATTAAAAATCCACTGTATTGGAATGAGAAACGCGTTTCCTTGGATCGCATTTTCGCAACACAGAACAATTCCTATATAGCCTTACAAATGTTCAAAAATGATGAGATCGATTGGTTGGGACGTCCTATTAGTACTTGGGATCCTTCCTTCGTCCATGGTTGCCCAGAAAAAGTTGAAAGTTGCCAAATCCCCCGCATTTTCTGGTATGTGTTCAATACGAAACGTTTCCCTTTTTCACATCCTAAATTGCGCAAAGCCTTTGCTTACGCTCTCAATAAACAGGCCCTTGTCGATGAACTCAAATATGAAGGAACGCCCGCTGTGACTCCTCTTCCTTTGCAACAGACGCTTCTGCGTGGTAAAGCCAACGTGGAAAAAAGTAAAGAAAAAGCCCTCCTTCTTTTTGATGAGGCTCTTTTTGAGCTGGGGATTAAGAAAGAAGAATTTCCCATTATTACCCTCATGTATACTCCAGGAGGAATTCGCGACAAAACAACGGAACTTGTGCGCAAGCAATGGGAGGAGCTTTTTGACATTCGTCTGCGGATTGAAAGTCAGGAATGGAATATTTTATTTTCTAGAATCACTCAGGGTGATTATCAGATCAGTAGTATGAACTGGCAATCATGGACTTCCGATCCTATTGTGACCTTAAACGCGTTTCGTTACGCTGCAGAAAAGGTCAATTTCCCTAAGTGGGAAAATACCAAATATCAAGAGTTTCTGGATTCTGCGGATAAAGAAATTGATCCCCAAGCAAGAAAGAAATTCATGATGCAGGCAGAAGAGATTCTACTCAAAGAGATGCCCGTCATCCCCATTTATTATGAAGTGCAGCAATATAAGAAAAAAAATCGCGTACAAGTGGCTGTCAATCCTCACACAGGCCGCGTCGATTTTTCCAATGCATTCATCCTTCAAACTTAAGAAAATTTCTTGTCCCTAAATTTTTTTTGCTTGCCATTTTATTTTTGATGCACATAATCCTTTCTGCTTCTTTTGAAGATCCGTGTATTTCACATGCGATCGACAGAAGGATCTCCGTGGAGCAATCCCGGATATTATAGGAGGTTGTCATGTCTGGATTACTATATAGACATTCTGCGTCTCTCACCGAGATGGCGTGGATGTCACAAAAAATTAACGAAATCAAGCGCCATCCCGCTTGGCAAGAAACACTAGATGACGCAGGAAGTGAACAGCTGCTCATGAATGAGTCTATGTACACTTATCTTCTCCGTCCCGGAAAAGATATGCGCCATTATTTCTTGTCTTTTGTAGAAGGAGATGGCTCTATACAACATAGACTCGTGAAAATCGAGCTCTCCGCTCGAGGATGGTATTATGCCAATGGTGGAAACTGCATTCGAGAATCTATTAATGATTTAATCCCTGTAGCAATGCATGTTGCTCCAGAGATTTGCAGACCTTATCGTGCTGCACGAGTATCACTGTTTTCATTGAGCTGAGTTCTGTTTGAAGAGGCCCTCGAGAGCAAGAGGGCCCTTCTTTATAGTTAAGCAATGAGAGCACCGCCCAAGCATACATCGCCTTGGTAAAAGACGATCGACTGGCGTGGGGTCACGGCACGTTGGGGTGACTTAAACGTGACAAGTAAAGTGTTTGCTTGGTCTTGTTCTACGATGCACTCTTGGTCAGCTTGACGGTAGCGCACTTTTGCCGTGCACGTAAGAGGCAGTTGAGGGGCTTGGCCTACCCAACTCGCATCCGTTGCATACACATGCTTGGAATAAAGCGCTGGGTGGTCTTTGCCTTGTTCAACGATGACCGCATTGCGCGCCATGTCTTTTTTCACCACAAACCAGGCATCGCCGGCGCCGCCAATGCAGAGACCTTTCCTCTGGCCAATCGTGTAAAAGCAGGCACCGTCGTGCTCGCCGACAATTTTGCCATCCAGCGTCTCAAAATGCCCTTTTTGTGCAGCGATGTAGCTCTGAAGAAACGGTTTGAAGTCCCGCTTACCAATGAAACAGATTCCCATGCTCTCTTTTTTTTCGGCAACAGGCAGGCCTGCTTTTTTTGCGAGCGCCTTCACCTCTTTTTTTTGCATGCCCCCCACAGGAAAAAGCACGGAAGAAAGAAGGTCTTGCTTAAGTGTGTAAAGGAAATAGCTCTGATCTTTTGCTGGATCCAGGCCGCGCACAAGTTGATTTTCCCGGATCTGCGCGTAATGCCCTGTCGCTAAAAAATCAGCGCCCAGCATTTTAGCTTTTTCAAATAGACGTTTGAACTTGATCTCGCGGTTGCACAGAATGTCAGGATTCGGCGTGAAGCCCAACTTGATCTCTTCTAAAAAGCCCGAAAAGACTGCATCCCAATATTCTTCGACAAAATTCACAGTGTAGTGCGGAATCCCCAAAATGCCGCACACCTTGACCACATCCTCATAGTCTTGCGCCGCATGACATGTCCCGTCTTTTTCCTCTTCCCAATTTTTCATGTACAGGCCAATCACCTCGAAGCCTTGCTCTTTGAGCAGAAGCGCAGAGACCGAAGAGTCAACACCACCGGACATACCTACAACGACTTTTTTTCTTGTCTTCATTTTATTCTAATAAAAATAAGGTCATGGCAGCGCCATTGTGCAACATATGGGCCGTGGAAGAACTAATGATATCGCCAGTGATTTCTTTAAGAATGGCATAAATGATCCCTATCGTCATGGTGACCAGAAAAACAGGTACTGCAGCCCATCCTACCACTTCAATCCAATGCACAGCACCAAAAAGCACACCATTGATTAGAACGCGGACGATGCGATTCAGGATATGATCTGAGTCGCCCCACGCAAGGGTCATTGTTTTTTCTTGTAGCCGTTCTCTAAACAGCCACTCTTCTAAAATGGGACCAAGAATGACCACGTAGGCAAGAAAAGCCACCTTCATAATAATTCTATCAAGAGTGTAAGGAATTCCATTGAGTCCTTTCCAGAGGACCGCCACGCCTTGATTTTCAGTAAACGGCACTCCCCGCTTAGTCATCATTTGGGTGATTTGCCGTTCGGCAAAGTCTAACAAGGGAAATTCAATGATAAAGACAAGTGCGCCTAAAGCGATTCTTGGGATGATCTCTTCGCGCATGATTTCCCAATCGCGCATGATTTCCCAAGGTTCTAACTCAATCAGAGTGGGATCTGCACCAACCGCACGAAAAGCTACGTTCATGCATTTTTCCCTTGGTTTCTAAAATGCTGGAAGATTTTCCAGAGGGAAGGTAGGTTTTTTCTTTGATGCTTAGCGAGCTTATAGGCTGTTGAAAAGGACTCATCTCCGCCAACGGATTGATCCATATTTGCGCCATGTTTAAGCATGAGTCGAACGATCTTTTGCCAAAGTGATAAATGACTTTTGCTCACAGGATATTCGCCGTTAATTGCCATATTTGTCGCATAGTAGAATGTCTTTAACTGGTCCGGGTTCGCACCATGTTGAAGAAGTAGCTTAACCGCTTCCAGTTTTCTTTTTGCAGACATTTCTTGACAGAGGACATAAAACAGAGGTCTTCGTTCATAAGTAGGTTCGAAGAAAAAAAGCTGGTTTGCATCTGCACCTTGTTCAAGTAAAACGCGCATTAAATCAATGCGTCCCCATTCAATCGCAAGAACAAGGGGACTGTATCTATCTTCTGGGAAATCCACTTGGGCGCCATGCAGACACATTTTTTGCACAACATCTGCAGGCACATTTGCATGTTTGAAAGCGATTTTTAAAATTGGAGGATTGCCATATTCTACGCGCGCTAGATTGTCGATGAGAATGCGTGCCGATGCCCAATCTCCCTTGTCCACGGCGTTGTAAAGAGCAGGCTCATAAGTTCCTTGGTTGTGATATTTTGTCAGAATGTCGACAAGCTCTTGATTGCCGCTTTCTTGGGCAAGCTTCATCAGCTCTTCATCCGAAAATTGCGGAGCTGGAAGCAGACAATTCACTGCAGGACTGACCAGTTCTTTGGCTTGGTAGCCACGGACGCAGGAGAGTGCGACTTGTCCTGCCGCTTCAATCCAATGACCTTTCTGGTATTCGGCGTGGGCCGAGAACATCCCTTGAATAATCTGCATCGCAAAAGAAAGAAGAATGAGTTTCATGCCACCATCCACAAGCATCGCCAAATATAACACGTTGTTCAGAATGTTGAGAGAATTTTCCAGTGTCAGACCATCTTTCGTGGCTATTTTGTAGATTTCGATTCCGATGTCATGGCCTGTTGTGACGATCATGCCGAGAGGATGCGCAAGAACGGTAGAGACGACCGATGTAATGGCGATGACCGTGTTAACCGCGGCGTAGGCAGCTCCTGGGGTGTCGTCAGCTTCTGCCGCAGACACAAGTTCAAAAAGGGAGCTGACACTTCTGAGGGAACCCAGTCCTAGAGCTAGGGGCTTGCTGAGCGACGGAGCCAAGTACGTGATCAGGGGTAAACCGGCTGTCGCTGCACGCTTGACTATATCAATGTGGGGAAATGTTTCAGGGAGATCGTTATTATAATTACGATGAAAATAAGCTACCGGGTCATTAATTGTTGCCATATAAACACTCCTTTAATTAATCAGAGTATTATAATTTATTAATTGTTAATAATCATCTAAATAAATTTACATTATATATTAAATATTTTACATATTAAAAATATGAATATTGATGTAAAAATAGATAAAATTTCTTTAGATGGTGAGTTGCACATTCCCGAAAAAGCCCGGGGGATTGTTCTTTTTATACATGGGAGCGGCAGCAGCAGAAAAAGCCCCCGCAATCAGTTTGTGGCAAGGGCATTGCAAAGTCGGGGAATTGGGACGCTTTTGATCGATCTTCTCACACAGGAGGAGGAACGTGAGGATGCCGTGGATGCGCACTTGCGTTTTGACATCATGCTTCTTGCCGAGCGCGTACGCGGAATCACTGCATGGCTTGAAAAAATGAGGCCGGAAAAAATTGGGTATTTTGGTGCTAGCACGGGAGCTGCAGCGGCGCTTGTGGCTGCAGCCGAAAACCACCATGTTGCAGCCATTGTCTCGCGTGGAGGTCGCCCTGATCTTGCAGCTTCCCACTTACCGCGCGTCACGGCGCCAACGCTGCTTATTGTTGGGGGTGATGATACACCTGTCATCGGCATGAACAAAGAAGCTTACAGCGCGCTGAAGTGCACAAAGAAACTTGTGATTATTCCAGGAGCCACGCACCTTTTCGAAGAGGCGGGCAAACTCGAAGAGGTGGCGCATCTTGCGGGCGCTTGGTTCGAGCACTATTTCTAACATGATGAACAAGATATGCATGATAGGTTCATCGCACATTCTTTTTTATCATGTGCATCATGCTCATCCTGTCGATCATGTTTTTTAACGTGTCAGCCAATCTACTTACCTGGCGCGACGGCAAAATGGTTTTTTGCGTCGGCTGCACTCGTTTGGTCGAGGAGGACAAATTTGCCGTCTTCGACGGTGACGAGGAAGGTTCCGCCTTTTCCTGGGTTGAGCAGGAGTTTTTCGGCGAGCGGATCTTCAAGTTCGTGCTCGATCACGCGGCGCAAGGGCCGTGCGCCCATTTCGGGTTGGAATCCTTTTTGGACGAGGAGCTCTTTTGCTTTGTCGTCGAGGGAGAGGAAGACATTTTTGCGGGCAAGGCGGGCTTGCACTTTTTTGACTTCGAGGTCGATGACGTGCATGAGATTTGCGCGGTCAAGCGGCTTGAAGATGACGATGCCATCCAAGCGGTTGATGAATTCGGGTTTGAAACCTTTGCGCACGGCTCCGTGGATTTTTTCTTCTATGCTCTTGAAATCGGGCATGCCTTCGTGTGCGGAGAAGCCGACTTCGGTGGATCTGCGGATGAGATCGGCACCGAGGTTGGAGGTCATGATGATGATCGTGTTGCGGAAGTCGACTTTGCGACCAAAGGCGTCGGTTAAGCGCCCTTCTTCTAAAATTTGAAGAAGGAGGTTCATGACATCAGGATGGGCTTTTTCGACTTCATCAAAGAGCACGACGGAGTAGGGGCGCTGGCGCACCTGTTCGGTGAGCTGGCCGC
>CAZLDZ010000037.1:648-10181 GCA_964558435.1 uncultured bacterium | reverse complement strand
CTATTGAGGAAATCGTGCTTCTTGCCAAAGACAATGGTCTCATTGTGAATCTTGACACCTATCAAATTTTAGAAGAGCAAGCAAAAGAGCGCTCAAAAAAAGCAAAAACCACACACACCCAAGTTGCCGAGGAAAATCTCTTCAAAGAGTACTTACAAAAAGATGGACCTTGCGAATTTACCGGGTACACTGATCTTCATGCTGAATCGACCATCATGGCAATCATTTCCAACGGAAAATTCACAGATAAGCTTTCCCAAGGGCAAGAAGGGATCATTCTTCTGAACCGCACTCCCTTTTATGCCGAAAAAGGGGGGCAGAGCACCGACTTCGGCCTCCTTTCCCATCAGAAGGCCCATTTTATCGTGGAAAATTGTCAGGCGCCCTATCCAGGGATCATCACCCACGCAGGGAAAGTCTCACAAGGGACACTGATTTTGGGTGAGCCGGTCCTTGCAGAAGTGAATGCAAGAAGAAGACGAGAAATTGCCCGCCATCACACAGCAACCCATCTACTCCATTTTGCACTGCATCAGGTTCTGGGAGAACATGTACGTCAGGCAGGATCGGTCGTCGAGCCCGATAGATTGCGGTTTGACTTCAATCACCATAAAGCTCTTACAAAAGAAGAGATTCGAGAAGTCGAGGGTCTCATCAATGAAAAGATCCGCGAAAACACCTCTGTTAAAAGCTACGAGCTTCCCTACGAAGAGGCGCAAAAACGCCACGACATCAAACAGTTCTTTGGCGAAAAATATGGCGCTAAAGTCCGTGTCATCGATATCGATTACTCCAAAGAGCTCTGTGGCGGAACGCATACAGAGCATGTCGGCACTTTGGGCTACTTCCGCATTATTCAAGAAAGCAGTATCGCAGCCGGGGTAAGACGCATCGAGGCGCGCTGTGGAAAAGATGCCGAAGATTTTGTCTATGAAGAAGAAGATCTTTTGCAGGCAACTTGCACAAAGCTTGAAACCAATCCCAAGCAACTCTCCAGTAAAATTTCTGCCCTTCTTGAAAAAATTGAAAAACTGGAGCGCGAAGCCAAAGTGGCAAAACAAGGAACACTCAAAGAATTGGCAAAGACTCTAGAAACTAAAATTTTTCCTGCAGGAAACATTCCGCTGCTTGCAGAAATTGTGTCCTGTGCAAGCGAAGATCTTGCGCTTCTTGCGGAAGATCTCATGAAAAAACGTTCCCTTGTACTCGTGCTTGCCACCCAGCATGAAGAGCGCTGCCAGCTTCTTGTCCGCGTCTCCCCCGATCTCGTAGAAAAAGGGATCAAAGCTCAAGAGCTGATCAAAGAAGTTTCTTCCCTCATCCAAGGCGGAGGCGGTGGAAAAGCCGAAATGGCACAAGCAGGAGGAAAAAACCCCGCAAAAATTCCCGATGCTCTCTCTCGCATCAAAGAGATCCTGTGTCGATTTTAAGGAAGATAGAAAAAAGCCCTGCCCTCTCTTCTTTTAAAGAGGCCCTTGTGCAGGAGCCTGCACTTTTGATGGAGCATCTGTGGGAGTGCCCCAAAGCGCTTCTCATTGCGCTTTCCCAGCAGACACTTGCAAAAAACATTCTTGTCATCACAAGTGAAGCCAAAGAAAACCGCCTGCTCGATGATCTTGCCTATTTTGTGCCTGAGAAATTCCATGAATTTCCCGCCTGGGAAACGCTTCCGGGTGAGGAGATCGCACCTAGCCCCGATATTGTGGGGAAACGCTTTGAAATTGCGCACACATTGCTCGAAGACAAAAGCCCTCACGTTCTGGTTTGTTCGTTGCAGGCCTGCTTGCAAAAGCTTCCCAACCACACGCGCCTAAAAACGTTATTTAAAAAATTGGAAAAAGGAGAAGAGCTTCCTTTTGAGTATCTTCCTGCGTTCTTAACATCTCTTGGCTACAGGCGCGCGCCGGTTGTCTCCGACAAAGGGGAATTTGCACTCCGAGGCAGCTTGATCGACATTTTTCCCGCCACATCTCTTCGCCCCTACAGAATCGATTTTCTCAATGACACGATCGATAGCATCCGTGTCTTTGATCCAGGCACTCAAAGAACGATTGAAAAGATCGATGCACTGCTTCTTGGCCCCGCGTCGGAGTGGGAACTTCTGAAAGACGAAAAAGAGCCCTCCACGCTGCTCGATTTTCTCGGAAAAGACACACTCGTGATTTTAGATGATCTTTTGGCTCTTGAGGATCGCTTGGCAACGTTTAAAAGCATGCCAGGCGCAAACTCCCGCTTCTTTCTGACGATGCACGAGTTTTTAGCCGCGTGCGCTTCTTTTAAAAAACTCTTCTGGACGAAAGAATCTTTAGAAACTTTGAGTGAAGTCCATGGCAAGGGAAAGAACCTCTCTTTTTCGATGTTTGGCCAAGAGTTTTTGTGCACACGCTTCAAACACCCTTTCCATGAAGTGGTCGATCATCTTTCTGCGCTGGACAACCGCGAAAGTCTCACACTCGAAGAGATGGTCCACTTGCTTCCTCGTCTAGAAAAATCTTCACTTACCCTCCATTTTCTTGCCCAGACCGAATCGGAGGAGCGGGTTTTTAAAGAAAAAGTGCCCGTGACAGCGAACATGCAGTTTGAAATTGCGTACCTCTCGTCAGGTTTTGTGCTTCCCGATCTGAATTTTGCCCTTGTTCCCCTCACCGAATTCACACAGCGTTTTCGCATACGCAGGCAAAAGTGGCGCACCGTTTCCCATCTTCCTGTCTCTGAATTCCACGAGCTTTCTCCTGGCGATGTCGTCGTCCATTTTCATCAGGGAATAGGCAAATATCTCGGCACCGAAAAACGGCCCAATCACCTCGGGCAAGAAACCGAATTTCTCATCTTAGAGTATGCAGAAAAGAGCAAACTCTACGTTCCGATTGCACAATCTCACCTTGTTAGCCGCTACATCGGCTCTCATGAAGAAGTGCCGACGTTTTCTGTTCTCGGCACCTCGCGCTGGCAAAAAACAAAACAGAACGCCCAAAAAGCTATTCTAGGCTATGCGCAAGATCTTTTGCGGATGAGCGCAGAGAGGGAACTTGCAGGTGGCTTTGTCTTTCCAGACGATGGAGAAGAACTTCTCTCATTCGAGCGCGATTTCCCCTTCGAAGAAACTACAGATCAGCTGCGGGCCATCCAGGATGTCAAAAAAGACATGTGCACACAAAAAGCGATGGACCGCCTGGTCTGCGGCGACGTCGGCTACGGCAAAACTGAAGTGGCCATGCGCGCCGCCTTTAAAGCAGTCGCTGACGGAAAAAAACAAGTCGCCGTTCTTGTGCCCACCACAGTCCTTGCACTTCAGCATTACGAGACTTTTTGCGAGCGGATGGCCAATTATCCCCTCCAGATCGCGCACATTTCCCGCTTTTCAACGACAAAAGAAGCGCATGAAATTTTGGAAAAAACAGAGCAAGGAAAAATCGACATTTTGATCGGCACGCACCGGCTTCTTAGCCGCGACATCCGTTTCAAAGACCTAGGCCTTCTTGTCATCGATGAAGAGCAGCGCTTCGGTGTGCGCGCCAAAGAAAAGCTCAAAAGTATGAAAGCAGGCGTCGACTGTCTCACGCTGACTGCAACACCTATCCCCCGCACCCTCTACATGACCCTCGTCAAAGCCAAAGAAATTTCCATCATCAACACCCCCCCGCAAGACCGCCTTCCTGTAAAAACCATCCTTGCCGAGCGCGAAGAAGGCGCGATCCAAAATGCCCTTCTGCGCGAGCTTTCACGCGGCGGCCAAGTCTTTTTCATCCACAACCGGATCGACAGCATCTTTCATATCGCAAGTGAGCTCCAAAAACTCGTGCCCCAAGCACGCATTGTCGTCGGACACGGGCAGATGTCATCCGAGGAACTAGACGCCATCTTCCACTCCTTTAAAAATGGCTCATCCGATATTCTCGTCTCCACCACCATCGTCGAAAATGGTGTCGATATCCCCAACGCTAACACCGTGCTTGTCGACCGCGCCGATACCTTTGGCCTCGCCGACCTCTACCAGATCCGCGGAAGAGTCGGAAGGTGGAACCGCCCCGCCTACGCGTATCTTCTCGTCCCCAAAAAAAGAGAACTTCCTGAGCCCGCCCGAAAACGGCTGCAAGCCCTCCAAGAAGCCTCGGGCTTTGGCGGCGGCCTCAAAATCGCCATGCGCGATCTCGAAATCCGCGGTGCTGGCGATATTTTAGGAGTAGAACAGTCAGGCCAAGTCTCCCAAATCGGCTTCCATCTCTATTGCAAACTTCTCAAACGCACCGTCGAAGCCCTCAAGAAAAAAAGCGATCCCTCCTTCTATGAAACCAAAATGGAATTTGCCTTCCGCGCCCACTTCCCCGAAACCTACATCCAAGAAACATCGCTCCGCATGGAGCTCTACCACCGTCTCGGCGAAATCTCCACCCCCGAACAAGCCGACGCCATCCTCGCAGAAATCACCGACCGCTTCGGCCCCCCGCCCCCCGAAGTCCTCTTCCTCCACCACATGACCCGCCTCAGGCTTTTTGCCTCCCAGCACCAATTTTCACTCCTGAAATTCGATACACGGACACTCACGTTTGAGCGGAAGGAAGTGAAAAAAACCATGCTCCTGAAGGAGCAAAAAGACCCCGCCAAGCTCGAACAAGAAGTTCTAGAAATATTAAAATTAAATATTTAATTATATATTTTAATTAATTAAGTAATTTGTTAAAATAATTGCATTATGATTAAAGTAGCACCAAGAGCCCTCCTAGAACAAATTGTCTTTTTCCTCCACACGCCTAAGGATCTCAGCTCTTTTGCTAAAACCTGCACAGTCTTTAGGCAAATCCTCGCTACGCACTTTCCACGACATGTGCTAGAGTTCTTGAACAGCAGAAATATTGTGGTGTTAGGCAAAGCAGATACAACGATACGTTATCGCTTCCTTGCTGCGCGCTGTGTTTCTCCAATTCCTCAAGGGGTGCCCTTCTATCATCCTGTGACCGGGGTACCAAAATTATCACCAATATTGGTTTCCAGCAAAATGCCACACCCCTTCCGTAGCTGTACGTGCGCCTTTCGTTGCTAGCCAAGTGGTCAATGAAGGCCTCGCCATTTACAATTTTCAAGAGGGGTCTACAACAACGATTACAGATGTTTGCCCACGGCTGCCTTGTCTTCATTTTGATGGTGATGAGCTCTACTCAGAAACATTTGAGAGCATATTAAAGTGCCAGCAGAATGCAGAGGGAATCTGGGAAATGGATGCGCAGGGAAGGCTTGGACAAGAATCTTATCGGGTGCGCAACAAAATGACCTGTGATCCTGCACAGCAGACCATAATGATAAAAGAAGTTCTCGATCCTATCAAAGAGCCTCAAGCAGATTTTTCGCTAGAGAGTCGAATTGCATTGTCCTGTGCACATGAGCCCTATTTTACCATTCCCCTTCAGGGAAATCGCCTGCGTACTTACAAAGTAGAAGATGGCCTTGTTCTAAAAGTCTTTACAACAGACCTTGACACTGCTCCAGGCTGGGTGCGAGGTCAAGACAAGTTCTTATTCGTCGCTTTCAAAAACGGCAGCACTCAACTCTTTGATCTTGAAGAACGCGAATCCCAAATTCTCTCCTTAGATTGGGGAAATCTACCAGAAGAACATCGCAGAATTGATACCGGATATTTTCGTGAGATAGGTCTTGCTGCGGTCGGCCTGAACACCGGCTCTCTCCAAATTTTCGACCTAAAAAAACAGAATGCCCGCACATGCATCAACCCATTTCCCGATCAATTCACCCGCATCAATTGGACAAAAGTCCAGGGTGACTTCGTCGCCATTTCGCGCACTTACGTAGAAGGAATCAACGTTGACCCGAAATACCGCATTGAAATTTGGAACTGGAGACTACGTCAGCTCTTAAAAACTTATGCGCTCGAAGATCCCGCTTTTGATCTCGACTTTCGCATTTCAGCCGAAGGGTGCCACTTGGCAGCCGGCCTTTCCAGCGGCCAAACCTTCTTTGTGCACCCAGGTCCACCACCGCCCTTCAGCTGCACGCGCTTTCTTGCGTGGGCGTGGAAGAGCGTCTTGAGTTTCTTTGCTAGCATTTGGCGCTGGCTGGAAAACTTGTTTTAAACAACAACCAGCAGGTCATGATTGGGTTGTAATTGTTTTAAAAATTCGTCGACCGGCATGCACAAAACATGATTATATTCCATCCGAGGACCTCGATACAGCAACAGAGTTTTTGCTTCAGGATAGTCTTCTGAAAAATGCTTTAAGCCCTTGATATCATCTGGCGAAAGAACACGGCTGCTTTTAACTTCAATTGCCCAAAAATCATTTTCGCCATAAATAATGAAATCCACTTCAAGACCTGCTTTGGTACGCCAAAAGTAAAGATTGCGCTGCCCTTTGCTATAATGGATCCAGGAGCGCAAATGTTGAAAAACAAGACCTTCAAGCGCAGATCCATCTATTTCTTGGCTCGAATCTCTTGGTCCCATTTTTCGAAGTGCGCGAAAAACTCCTACATCAAAAAAATAAAATTTTGGATGTTGCGAAAGTTCTCTTTGAGCTCGATGAGTAAACACGTTAAGGCGCACAGAGAGCAGCAAATCTTCAAGGATTCCAATAAAATTATCCACAGTATGTCTTTTCACAGAACTTTCACGCGCGATATTGTTTACATTGAGAATTTGTCCATGAGAAAAACTCATTACATGTAAAAAACGGGCAAACTGACCCACATTGCGCACTAAAGCTTCGGCCTGAACTTCTTCGTCAATATAAACACTTGCATAGGTTGAAAGAACTTCATCTGGCTCTTCAGCTTCCCAAACTAGAGGCAGCATACCGATTTTTAGTGCTTTTTCCAGTGAAAATTGCCCACCTAACTCAGAGGCCATGAAAGGATCAAGATGTTTGATCAAAGATCTGCCCCCAAGAAGATCGGCTCCACCGCGTTTCAATTTGCGTGCAGATGAGCCCGTGAGAATAAATTGTATGCCGAGTTTTTCTTCGATCAGCACATGGACCACGGCCAGCAAATCAGGGACTTTTTGCACTTCATCTATGATCACAACGCCCGGTTTTGATAGCGCCTTAATTTCATTAATTAACTCATCGGGGTAAGCCCTAAATTTTTCACGAAGCCCTGAAAGAAGGAGATTGATATAGAGAGCATCTGGGTATAGCGTTTTCATCCATGTCGATTTTCCCGTCCCCCTAGGGCCAAAAAGAAAGAAGCTCTGCTTGGGAGGGACAAAGAATCTCTTAATTACCGCGTTTTTTGAGTTCACGATCTAATTTTTCCGTCGTTTTTTAGATTTCAAATTACATTTTTCCATGTTTATTTTCAAGGCACACGCAAGTTGCTTAGAATCAGTAAGTTAAGCTATTTACTTTAATCTTTGCTCGAGCGCTGCTAGCTCTTCGAGGATTTCTTGGGGGAGTTTCTTCCCAAAAATCTTGAAATATTCACGTAACTCTTGAACTTCTTCTTTCCATTCTTTTTGGTCGATGCGGAAGAGTTCTTGGAGGGTTGCTTTATCCAGGGAAAGTCCTGAAAGATCGAGGTCTTGGGGGATTTTTCCGAGGGGGGTGTCTTGAGCGGATGCTTTTTGTGTTGTTCTTTCGAAGATCCATTTGAGGACGCGGCTGTTGTCCCCGAAGCCAGGCCAGAGGAATTTTCCGTTTTGGGATGTGCGGAACCAGTTGACGTAGTAGATGCGGGGTTGTTTTTTGGGATCGATTTTTTTGCCGATGTCGAGCCAGTGCTGGAAATAATCGCCCATGTGGTAGCCACAGAAGGGGAGCATGGCGAAGGGGTCGTGGCGCATTTTTCCGACTTCGCCCTTGGCGGCGGCAGTCGTTTCGGAGGCAAGGGCTGCACCGAGGAATGTGCCGTGTTGCCACGAGAGGGCTTCGTAGATGAGAGGTTCTTTATTGGTGCGCCTTCCGCCAAAGATGATGGCAGAGATGGGGACGCCTTCGGGGTCATCCCATCGAGGGTCGACGGAGGGGCACTGTTTTAGGGGTGCTGTAAAGCGGGCGTTGGGGTGGGCGGCTTTGGTGCCAGAAGTTGGTGTCCAGGGCTGTCCTTGCCAGGAGGTGAGGTGGGGCGGTGGAATGGGTGTCATGCCTTCCCACCAGACGTCTTTGTCGGGAGTGAGGGCGACGTTGGTGAAAATGGTGTTTTTTTCGACTGTGCGCATGGCATTTGGGTTGGAGGTTTCCGACGTTCCTGGCGCGACACCAAAAAGTCCTGCTTCGGGATTGATGGCATAAAGCTGGCCATTTTTTACGTGCATCCAAGCGATGTCATCGCCGACGCATTCGACTTTCCAACCGGGAAGTGTGGGGGTGAGCATGGCGAGGTTGGTTTTGCCACACGAGGAAGGGAAGGCTGCGGCAAAATACTTTTTCTCGCCTTGGGGATTTGTCACGCCGACAATGAGCATGTGCTCGGCAAGCCAGCCTTCGTCGCGGGCCAAAACGGAAGCGATACGCAGGGCGAAGCATTTTTTCCCTAAAAGGGCATTGCCGCCGTAGCCACTTCCAAACGACCAGATGCTTTTTTCTTCGGGAAAATGCACAATGTGGCGCTTGTCGGGAGCACAAGGCCAGGCGACATCTTTTTCTCCTTGCTTAAGAGGGACGCCGACCGAATGCAAGCACGGAATAAAGTCATGCTCTCCGAGCTCTTCTAGGACTTTTTTCCCCATGCGGGTCATGATGTGCATGTTACAGACGGCATAGGCCGAATCTGTAATTTGTACGCCAATGCGAGCCATCGACGAATGTAGAGGACCCATGCTAAACGGCAGCACATACATCGTCCTTCCTTGCATGCACCCTTGAAACAACTTATGCAGGTGTTCATGCATGGTTTTGGGATCTTTCCAGTTATTTGTGGGGCCGGCATCCTCTTGGGAGCGCGAGCAGATGAACGTCGCTTCTTCGACGCGGGCCACATCATCGGGATGGGAGCGACACCAAAAGGAGTGGGGGCGTTTTAAGGGAACAAATGTGCCATGATGGACGAGTTCTTGGGTGAGGGTGTGGTACTCTTTTTGGCTACCATCACAAAGATGGACACGATCAGGTTTGCAGAGACGCACAATCTCTTCGACCCATGCGATGAGTTTGGTATTGTTCGTCCAGGACCGCACATCCATTTGCACCTCAAAATCTGCATGCTAACACGGATGAAATTTTTACCACAGAGACAAGAACCACAGAGAAGAAAAAAATAAAGCTCCGCTCCATTTTATTCCTCTGTGGTTCTTGTCTCTGTGGTAAATTCTTCTTACTCTAGAGCATTGACTTGCGTTTTTTGAACTTCTCGAGATATTCCAGGGCTTTTCCGGTTCCCAGGCACACTGCTAAGAGCGGTGTGGGAGCTACGATGACAGGAAGGCCTGTTTCTTTGATGAGGGCTTTATCGAGACCCTTGATGAGAGCGCCGCCGCCGGCAAGCACCATGCCGCGCTCGACGAGATCGGCTGCAAGCTCAGGGGGGCATTTTTCTAGGGTGAGTTTGACGCTTTCGATGATTTGCTGGATCGGCTCGGCAAGGCA
>CAZLDZ010000037.1:0-638 GCA_964558435.1 uncultured bacterium | reverse complement strand
GTCACGGCCGCGCACTTCCATTTCGAGTTCATGATCGCCGAGAGGATACGCTGAGCCGATGGTCATTTTGATTTCTTCGGCTGTGCGCGGTCCGATCATTAAGTTGTAGGTGCGGCGCATGTAGTTGACGATGCATTCGTCAAACTCATCACCGGCGATGCGCAAGGAGCGCGATTCGACGATGCCGCCGAGCGAGATGATGGCAATTTCTGTGGTTCCGCCCCCGACATCAATGATCATGTTGGCTGCAGGCTCGTGTACGGGAAGGTCGACGCCGATGGCAGCGGCCATGGGTTCTTCAATCAAGATGACTTCTTGCGCCCCAGCACGCAGAGCGGAGTCTTCGACGGCCCGTTTTTCAACGCCCGTAATTCCTGAAGGAACGGCGATGAGAATTTTGGGACGGAAGAGGCTACGCGCAGGGGTTACACGTTTAATCAAAGCTTTGAGCATGCCTTCGGCGATTTCAAAATCGGCGATCACGCCATCTTTCATGGGGCGTACAGCATGGATTTTGCGGGGAGTTTTCCCAAGCATGGCTTTTGCGCGGTGTCCGACCGCGAGCACTTCATTGGTAACAGAATCTACAGCGACGACAGAGGGCTCTGCTAAGACAATGCCTTTACCACGGACATAGA
>CAZLDZ010000036.1:0-10459 GCA_964558435.1 uncultured bacterium | reverse complement strand
TGTTAATCAAAAAATTCCATTTACCATTGTTTCGCCATTTTGCAACCAAGCTTAAGCAAAAGCGTTCGATAGACGACAGTCGCCGAAATTGGTAGAGCTGTATCCTGGCAAAAAAAGGGGGCACCCTTGACCGCGAAGGGTTTTCTAAAGCCCTTCATGTCGAAAGTGATACGCTCGATCTCTGGCTGGAAAGTTGCCGCAGAAAAAAATTGATTGTACAGTCGGGAAATCGCTACCGCCTCCATCTGCAAAACCCCAAACTCCGCGCAACGCCCGAAACCAAACTCGACCATAAACTTGTCACCATGCCCAACAAAGGGTCGCTGCGCCTTCCTCGTCGCTATTCTTTAGGGCAGATCGAAAGACTCACCCGTGCAGCCTTTGGCAACGACTTTGCCGTCCGGAAAACGACCGATATTTACCTTCCCGTCCACTGCATCGTCGTGCAGAACCCCGATGGGTCCATCCATACGAGCCATTGGAATGCTTTAAATGGAAAACAACTATTAAATTCTCATTTTGTGGATTAGGAGATGTTGCTGAAAAAAGACAGAGAACGATACCATCTTCCGCACCTGGAAAGATGGCTGAGTGGCCGAAGGCACGTCCCTGCTAAGGACGCGTACCCGCTAAACGGGTACCGAGGGTTCAAATCCCTCTCTTTCCGATCTCTATACTGGACAATTTTCGACCCCCAGCGCCGGCTGCGGCTTTGCCATATCGATTTTTGGCCTCGAGAAATAGCCTTTGGCTATTCCCCTTCGTCCAAAAAACGCTTTGCTTCAATCTGGCTTTGCCTCGCTCACCCCTGCGGGCCAAAGATTGTCCAGTACAGAGATTTTTTCCGATCTTTTCCCCCGAGGACAGCATGAAAGCCGTGCCCCACTCCAAAGAATCTGAAATGATGGTGCTCGGCTGCATGCTCACAAGCGTGCAGAGCCTCAACCTCGCTGCCGACGCCCTTGATGAAAGCGACTTTTACTTCCCTGAGCACCGTGTCATTTTTGAAGCTTTAAAAACCGCTTACAGAAATGACCGCCCAGCGGATGTCCACCTCGTCTGTGAAGAATTAAAACGCCAAGATAAACTCAAAGTCGCAGGTGGAGTCAGTTACCTCACCACCCTTGCCCAATATGTCGGCACTTCCGCCTATATCGAAGAATATGTCGAACTCGTGCGCGAAAAAGCGCTGCTGCGCCGCATGATTGACGCCGCACAATGCGTTGAAAAGGACGCCCTCTCCGACCCCGATGATGTCTACCGCACACTCGATGACGCCCAGCAGAAATTTTTTGCAATTAGCCAAACGGCAAGCCCCTCACCTGGCGCCCTGATTAAAGACCTTCTTTCTGGCGCCAAAGCCACCTCAAAACAGCCCTACATAAAAGAATTACAAGAAAAACAAGAACACTTCCAAAAGAATGGAGCCAATGCCTCCATCGTCACAGGCATCCCCTCCCATTTTATCGACCTCGATAAAATGCTCAACGGTTTTTCTCCTTCCAACCTCATGATTTTGGCAGCACGCCCTGCGATGGGAAAAACCGCACTCGCCCTCAACATCGCCGAAAATATCTGTTTCCGCAACAGACTCCCCGTGGGAATTTTCTCTCTTGAAATGACAGCCGAACAACTCCTGCACCGCATCATCTGTTCCCAAGCAGAAGTCGAATCTGACAAGATCAGAAAAGGATCGCTCAATGGAAATGAGTTTCAGCGCATTGTGGCAAGTGTTGGCATGATGCAAGACGCCACCATGATCATCGACGATCACCCCGGTCTAAAAATTACCGACCTGCGCACACGCGCCCGCCGCATGAAAGAAAGCTACAACATCGCCTTCCTCATCGTCGACTACCTCCAACTCCTTTCCGGCTCCGGATTCAACCGCTCCGCAGAAAATCGGCAAAATGAAATCTCTGAAATTTCACGTATGCTCAAAACGCTGGCCCGCGAAATTGACATCCCCATCCTCTGCCTCTCGCAACTCTCGCGCAAAGTCGAAGAGCGCCAAGGCCACCGCCCCATGATGAGCGACTTGAGAGAAAGTGGTTGCCTTGCTGGCGAAACCCGCATCCAAGATGCTCACTCCGGTCTCTTCTACACAATCAAAGAACTCGCAGAAAGAAAATCTCAGACCCCAATTTTCGTGCATGCTATCGATAAAAATCTAAAACTCGGAATACATCGCATGGTGAAAGCTTTTTATTCCGGGAAAAAAGTTGTATATGAATTGAAAACACGCTCCGGCCGCGCAATCAAAGCCAGCGCCAACCACCCTTTCTTGAAACTTCAAGGATGGACGAGGTTAGATCAATTGAAAGCAGGTAATAAAATAGGCTTGCCAAGAGAACTACCCAAACACACTTCTTCAGAACGTTTTTCTGACCAAGAAACCATTCTTCTCGCACATCTTCTTGGTGATGGGTGCATTCTTCCGAAACAACCTTATCATTATACGAGCGCTGATGAAGAAAATATCGAAACTGTATCACAAACATCTAAAGAACTTTTTGGTATTCAACCGAGAATTGTAAAACAAAAAAACTGGTATCACATCTATCTCCCAGCTCCTTATAAACTTGGACCAAAAAAGCATCATCCAATTACTCATTGGTTCAATCATTTGGGAATTGAGAGAGCTCCTTCTTACAAGAAAAGACTCCCAGAATCTCTTTTTACAATCGATTTGGAGCAAACCTCTCTTTTTTTACGCCACCTTTGGGCAACCGACGGTAATCTTAGTTTCAAACGCTCAAAAGGCAGAAAAACATCTGGCGCCATCTATTATGCTTCTTCAAGCAAAATTCTATCGGAACAAGTTCAGCACCTTCTTCTTCGTCTAGGTATTCATTCAACAATTGCTACCGTTCCTTCTGCACGAGGCTATCGCAATATGTATCATACTCATGTTTCGGGGACTAATAACCAAAAAATGTTCTTATCTCTCGTGGGATCCGCAGGAAAACGCGGTAAAATTATTCCCGAGTTATTAATTAAACTAGAAAAAATAAAACCAAATCCGAATTGCGACACAATTTCCAAAGAAGCCTGGCCAACAGTCATACAAAAAGCAAAAGAAAAACAGCAACTCGGTTGGAGGCAAATTTGTGCGGATTTAGGGATGTCCTATTGTGGCTCAACCCTATTCAAATCGGGAATCTCACGTGAGCGCATGCGCGCATTGTACAAAGTTTTGCCAGATAAAGAACTTCTACATTTGGCTGAATCTGGCGTCTATTGGGATGAGATTAGCTCCATCACAGAAATCGGCATGGAAGATGTCTATGATGCAACTGTAGAAGATGTGCATAATTTTGTTGCAAATGACATCATAGTACACAATAGCATCGAGCAAGATGCCGATCTCGTGATGTTCCTCTTGAGACGTGAATATTATGACCCTTATGATAAGCCCGGGATGGCCGAGCTCATCGTAGCCAAAAACCGCCACGGCGGCGTCGGTACCATCAATCTGGCTTTCAGAAAAGAACTCGCTCAATTCGCCAACTACACCCAAAGCAGCAAAAATCCTGCTCAGGAAAGCAACGAAGAAGCCTTCTCAGCGTTTTCTCCGCGTTAACCTAATCGAGTTCGGCTCTAGTTTAAAAGAGAAAATGGTCAGATTCCCCTGGGAAATGCAGATCAGAGGCAATTTTTCCAAGGCATTTTTTTACATCTGAGGCAATTTTTCCAAGGCAAATTCCACAAGATCCTTAGCCACTGATTCTTGCGGCTTCAGAAAAGAGCTGCTCTGCGTAATTGTGGATGCGGATGCACGCAGGGCCAACTTCATGAAAATAGGCGTGCAACCCAACCACTATGCAGGGAAATGCTGCAGCGTAGGCCCAAGGTACCATAATGCACTCAGCAACTATTATGCTAACAGCAAGGGCCAATCCCTCTAACTGTAAAGGTAGCGGAGTAAAAAGGCTGAGTGCCGCAATAGGCGACGCTGTCGCCATAGCCCAAATCACGAGCAAAGCGGCCCAACAGACAGCGACCGCAAGAGCAATCAGAGGGATTTTTAAATACTGCAGGCAAGCTTCAAGCCGGCACATCCAAGCCGCATGCACGCGCTCATCCAGCGTCATTTGGTCGGCTTGAATGGCGGGCCACCCCGCTTCGTTGGCTGCAGGCGCAGAAAACCCCACGCTAGAAAGAAGCGCCGCATCGTCGGTGTATGTCGACGCCCTCTCAAACTGCCCAAACCAATAACCAAACTCACGCACAAAAGGTGTAAGACAGCCCATCGTTTACCTCACCGGTAGTGCAGCTAAAAGTTCAAGACGACGGATTTCGTGATTCATGTCCCAGATCGCGCGTGCGCTTTCATGAAGAAAAGGCATGATCCCTCGCGTCCAAAGAAATCCCATCGTTAAAGCTGTACCCGCAGCGACATGCACCACTTCTACTAATGCGGAAGACACAAACCCCGTGCCTAAAACGATGTAAGTGACAAGATATTCCCCGATAAGCATGTCCAGGAAAATGCTTAAACCTGTAAAAAAGACAGCTGTTAGCTGAATGGCCACATAAGCTGCAATAGCACCGGCGACCAGAACACAGATCGAAGCTACCATTCCTGCAGCAACCAATAAACCATGGCCTATGTAATGCCATTTGACGTCTTCCGTAATGTGCCGAATCATCACCTGGCATTGAGGCGCGGGAATCTGGTTCCGATTGATAATTAGCCCTCTGAGATACCGGCTAACATCCACGCGAGGTAACTCCCTGTCCTCATAGGTAAAAGCTACGCGAAGCTCCCTCCCCCACCAATCTACATAATTATCTATACATGACATAATTTTTCCTTGAGTTAAGGATAATAATTATAACATTAAATTTCTTATGAGAATAGAAAAAATCTGAAAGGATAATTAAAATTTTTATTCTACGTTCCATTGAAATGAGCTTATTCTTATAATGCCTTCTCTATGGAATTTGTACACCGCCCTGGACAGATGGAAGAGACAATTGCTGCTGTTGCGACACCACCCGGAGAGGGCGGGGTTGCCATCATCCGCATCTCGGGAAAAGAAGCGGTTTCGATAGCTCAAAAAATTTTTATAGGTGATGTCCACAGCTACAAAAGCCACACAGCCCACTACGGAAAAATCATCGATTGCGCAGGCGATGTGGTCGATGAGGTTCTTTTACTCCCGATGCGCGCGCCACGCTCCTATACTGGTGAAGATACGGTGGAAATCCATTGCCACGGCGGAAGTCTCATCACTAAGAAGGTGCTTGAGACAGCGTTTGCTGCAGGTGCGCGCGCTGCCATGCCCGGCGAATTTACCTTCCGCGCTTTTATGCACGGCAAAATCGATCTTGCCCAGGCAGAAGCGGTTCAAGAGCTGATCCATGCCCAAAACACACTGGCTCTAAATTTTGCTCAAGAAAATTTACAAGGAGCCCTTTCAAGAGAAATCTCCTCTTTGCAGCATGCGCTCACAGACACCGCCGCCATTTTAGAGGCATGGGTCGATTTTCCCGAAGAAGGACTGGAATTTGCGACCAAAGAAGAAATTTTGAGCGCGCTTGAAACCACTTGTGCCCGCATGGAAAAACTTCTCGCAAGCTTCCATGAAGGAAAAAAGATTCACGACGGGATTTCTCTGTGCCTCATTGGGCCGCCCAATGCAGGAAAATCGTCGCTCATGAATGCCCTTTTAGGAAAAGACCGCGCCATTGTCACGCCCATTGCAGGGACAACCCGCGATCTTCTCGAAGAAGACCTCCTTTTAGGCTCTTTACATTTTCGCCTCATGGATACCGCAGGAATCCGCGCTACAGAAGAGGTCATCGAGCAAGAAGGGATCCTGCGCACACAAAAAGCTTTGAAAAACGCCGATCTTGTTCTTCTCATCCTCGATGCAAGCCGCGGTCTTGAGAGCCCCGAGCTCCTGGAAAAAATCCACGGACGAACAGCGCTTCTTGTCTGGAACAAAATCGATCTTGTAGCATCAACTCCAGCAAGCCCGCTCCCTTCTGTTGCGATTTCCGCAAAAGAGGGAACAGGAATCGGAGAGCTCAAAGAAGCCATCTCTTCTCTTGTGTGGAAACAGGGCCCGCCTTCTAAACAAGAAGTGCTTTTGACTTCTGCACGCCACAAGCAAGCGCTTGAGGAAGCCTGCGCGGCACTGCAAACACTCATCCATGGGTTAAAGACGAATGTCTCTCCTGAGTTTCTCACAAGCGATTTGCGCAGCTGCTTGAGCTCTCTCGGCCAGATTATTGGAACCAACGTCACAGAAGATATTCTCACTAAGATCTTCTCAAAATTTTGTGTGGGGAAATGAAAAAAGACCAGCGTGCTCACTTTATCCTCAAAACCCTCGAAACACTCTTTCCCGACCCTGAGATCCCACTCAAACATGAGGATCCTTACACCCTGCTCATCGCTGTCCTTCTTTCTGCTCAGTGCACAGATGCGCGGGTGAATTTAGTGACCCCACAACTTTTTAAGCGCGCAAAAACGCCTAAAGCAATGGCCAAACTCACAGTGCACGAAATTGAAAAAATAATCCGGCCCTGCGGGCTCAGCAAGGCAAAATCCCGCGCCATCCATCAGCTCTCTTGCGATCTATTAAAAAAACACCGCGGAAAAGTCCCCAAAACTTTTGAAGAACTCGAAGAGCTGCCTGGGGTCGGCCACAAAACCGCTTCTGTCGTCATGACCCAAGCCTTCAATCTTAGCGCTTTTCCCGTCGACACCCACATCTTTAGATGCGCCAAGCGCTGGGGACTCAGCCAAGGAAAAAATGTCAGAGAAGTTGAACGCGACCTAAAAAAAATCTTCCCCGAAAAGACCTGGCATAAGCTTCACCTTCAAATCATCTACTGCGCACGCAAATACTGCCCCGCACGTGGCCACAAAAAAGAAGCGTGTCCCATTTGCAGTAAACTATAATGCTATACCTAAAGACTGCCCGAGCAAGCCGCGCATTTCGATTTTGCGCGCCGATGCTTCCAGAAGATCTTGATCAAATTGGATCCGTTCGGGCTCAAAAAGAAGAAGCAGGCAGGAACCCCCAAAGGAAAAGTACCCTTTTTCTGCTCCTTTGTCATGGGGTTTTTTAGGCACAAAAGTCTGATGGATGGTTCCTACGTAAGTGGCGCCGACTTCGATGTAGAGAATGGTGCCGAAGCACTCTGTGTGAAACGGCGTGATCGCGCGCTTATTTTGTACAAGAATGTCGATGTTTTTCTTGAGCGCAAGAGGGTTCACGGAAAATAGGGGCCCTGAAATCTGTTTCGTCTCGTCAGGCGTGCCGGCACACGGAAAATGGAAGCGGTGGTAATCAATCGGGCAAAGCCGCGCAATCATGAGAGAGCCCTGCGCGTATTTTAAAGCAAGGTGTCTGTCTTGCAGAAGCTCTTCGAGGGAAAATTTAGCCCCCTTAATTAAAAATCCGTCTTCTTTTTGCATATTAGGAAACACCAAATAACGTCCATCTGCGGGCAAAATGGCCCGGTCTTCACCCGCTACGAAGGGCCTACAGGAAGGCTTGAGCTTGCGGATAAAAAAATCGTTAAAAGAAGAAAATGCGCTGGTGGGCTCTAAGAATTCTGTCTCGTCAATCCCAAATGCGCGGATGAAAGGACCGATTTTTTTTCGGCTCAAACGACTCTTTTGCACAGCCCCATAAACCCAAGAAAAAAAATGCACATGGGCGATGAGAGGCAAAAATAAAAAAGCAAGAAACGAGGAGGACCACCCCGTCCCATAAAAAAGACGGATGAAAAAATCCCCGTAAACTTTTTCGGTTTCTTCGCGCCCTGTTGTCCGATTGATAAAACGAATCTTCATGGGCGTACCGGAGACCTTCTGCCAGCAATCGAGGAAAAAACCGCAAGCTGTTCTAGATACTCGGAAGAAAAGAGGTACTCAAGATGCGCCTTTTTGATGTGACCCAAAATCTGGTGGGCCGTGCGCACCATCCTTAACGCATGCTCTTTGGATTGATCTCCCTGGAAAAAACGCTCCTCCTGCTCTTGGAAAAGAACCATGAGCCTCTGGAGCTCTTTTTGTTGCTCAAGCTTTTTGCCCGTCGCCTCGATGAGATAATCAACCTTGCGCACCTCATCATCGGAAACAGGGCCGTCTGCATGCACAAAAGAGACGCATAGAAGTATAAACAAGATGCATCGCATGCAGGAAGTTGTACGCAATTAGTCTTTTTGTGTCAGGAGATTTTTCATGAGCGCAGTTGGTTGACGACACAACTTAAAGGGGACCCTTCCTTGAGGATCCGCCGCATGAATATCCGCTCCTCGTTTAACAAGTTTCTCGACTGCAGGGAAATTGTTATTCTTCGAAGCCACATGTAAAGGCATGTATCCTTCCATGTTACCGATATTTACTTGGGCCCTGTTCTTAAGGAGCGCATCCAAGGTGTCATCCCCATCTGAACTTATGCATGCCAAATGCAAGGCGGTATCTCCTGCTGTATTTTGTGCATTAATATCAAAATTTTCTCCCTTAGCAAGTATACTCAAGACCATTTCTGGATTTGTTTGCTCAGGGTATTCTCTTTCTGTGCCGGTTGGTGTCGATTTATAAAGTGATGCAAACGCATGCAAGGGGCGATTTCCATCTTTATCAGAGACATCTACACGCGCTTTGCTATTGCGTAACAATTCGATTAAATTCACACTACCCCGCACGCAGGCTCGATGAAGCGCGGTTTCGTGTTTATCATTCGTGCGATGGACATTAGCACCTTTTTTTACAAGAAGCTTTGCACTTGTAACAGCCCCATTTCCACAGGCATAATGAAGAGGCGTGTTGCCATGATTATCTTGTGCATCTTTGTCGGCTCCACGCTCAAGAAGGATCTCTAGAAGAGGTTTTCCAGACACATCAAACGTCTCTTGTCCTTTTTCACAGATTTTGTGCAGAAGTGTTTTTTGCGTTCCACTTCTAGCATTCACGTTTGCGCCCCCATGAAAAAGAAGCTCGGGAATTAAGGCATAATGCCCATGCACAAAAAGTTCAAAAAGCGCGTTATCGAGCTCTTCCTGCGTTTTTCCATCTATGTTCTGCAGCAGTTGTGCGCGATCTCCTTTCTGACACGCTTCTTCAAAAGTCATCGGCTCTCTGCCGGAGGAGCAACATAACAAACTCCACAGCCAACGAAATGGCGCAAGAAACACCGCGTCAAGAATGGTTAAAATTGTAGTGCAGCAGCCACTCTCTTGCGAAATTTCGATGGTATCGGGTTGAGGGGTTGGCGCTGCAGCTGCAGGAGGTGCTACAGGGCTTTCTGGTGAAAGCGCAGCAGGAGTTCGAGTAGCTGAGGGGGCAATTGGATCGGACATAATTCCTCCTTTTTTGTGGAAGAAATATTACCCAATTGATGATTTAATTATAAGAAAAACAAATATTTTTTAATGAGAAAATATTTGATATTTCTCCATTCCAGCATCAATTAATTCATCGAGAGTTTTACTAATCGATTTGTGCATGTTCTTCGCAATTTTTGCAATTCCATAGTGGCGTTCGCTTGTGGTTCGGTAGGCAATATTCCCTTTATAATCTTCTTTTTTAATGGGTTCTGGAATGGGTTTTCCTTCCTCTAAATGTAAAATAATAGCCGCTTCTAAAGCTTCACGAATATTTTTCATTCCTTGCTTAAGATCTTTTGCATCTGTGCAAATGCCTGGTAACTCATTGACCCTAATGATATAAAAGCGGGCCCCCTTTTCTATTTCCTGCTCAATGGTGTAAGACCAGTTTAGGTTCAAGTAATGTTTTATTTCTTTTTTAGAAGCCATGATCTTTCAATACCTCTCTTAATTCCCTTATTTGATAAGCCAAAAGTTCTGGGCGCCGTTTTATTGAAACGTTTTTTATATAATCTGCTTTAACAAACACGTGATGAGAACCCTTAACCCTTTTTTTAAAGCCTAGTTGAGTAAGCACATTTTCTGCTTCATCGAAAGAAACCATGCGCCCTTCCAATATCTTTGCAATCAATTTCTGTAGCTTACTCATAAATAGGAAATATCAAAACTGATATCAAAACGTCAAGTATGCAATTTAATGGATGGGCAGTCAAGAAAATTAAATTAGAATGCCAAAGTCATAGAGCATGGCTCTGACGGCAAAACGGGTCATTTTGCCATCCTCTTCGAGTGTGCGCCCGAGAAGTGTGCCATTTTGCAGCTCTTCTTTCATGGCCTCTTTTTCGCTCTCTGGTAGCGCTTGGCGATCAATCCATTCTAACCACCAGGTATAGACTTCGTGCTTGGGAAGGGAAGAGTCGCCGATCGATTCGATGAGAGTTTCAATCATGTCATCGCAAGTGTGTATCTGCCAAAAATATTCTTTTATGGCATCTTTGAGGGTCACAGCCACAAATAATTTCAGGAAGGGATCGATCACGGCAATTTCGTCATTGTCGGCACCTGCTTTGCGGAGACCAAACTCTCCTCCATATAGATTCAAAAA
>CAZLDZ010000035.1:0-10718 GCA_964558435.1 uncultured bacterium | reverse complement strand
CTGTTATTTTTCTTCGGGGTTTTTCCTGATAAGCATGATTTATGCAACGGTCTCAACTTACGCAAAATAGACATTTTGCCATTTGGCGTAAGTTGATGATATAAGTAGTTGACTGTGAGCCAAATGCAATCTAATTGACATAAATTTTATATTATAATAAAATTATTATAATTTTTTATGTTTATGGATATTTTATGACAGCATTAACTACATTAAAAGAGCCTTTAATTAAGTCGTTTGGATGGCTCAATCTTAAAGACCTTGCAAGAGCAAGGGGCACATGTAAGGCTTTTCGTACGCTTGCTGAAGCTGCTTTTGACCGTTACCTGCGCGCAAAAACGGACATGGAAGATGAGAGCATGATGGATGCAGGAAATTTTACAAAGGGAAATATCACCCAAATCTTGAATCGTATGCCTCAATTACGTTACTTAGGGATCCGAAATCCCATCCTTGAAAAATACCCAGATGTTATTTTACAAGCTCTTGCGTCGACAAGGATCATGCAACTAAAAAAATTGTACCTTAGTCCTATGGACGAAAATGTTACTGATGACGTTGTATCAGGAATTGGAGCGCGTTGCTCGAATTTGACTGACTTATCTTTGCATTGGTGTACTCAATTGACGGATGTCGGAACAGCGCCTATGGTTCGACTCACGCAGTTACGCAGAGTTTCCTTTTTGCGCTCGGACAATATATCGACTCTAACCCTGCGCATGCTCGCAAGGCTTCCTGCTCTAACAGAGGTGTGTTTGAATGGTTGTCGTGATGTGACACCAGAAGGCATGAGTGCTCTTTTGGCTTCTCAAACTCTCACCAGCTTAGATGTGGGGTATGATTGCTCAGGAGACTACCATGGACAATCAGCTCTTGCCGATGCCATTGCAGAGCATGGCCAGAGATTGATTGTACTTAGAATGACACGGGCTTATTATCGTGCAGATAAACTCGTGCACATTGCTACGAAGTGCGAGCAGCTTGTTTCGATGAATCTGACAGCACACAATGTAGAATTCATCAGGGATCCTAAAGCTCTTACAGAAGAATTACAAAAAGTGCGACCTGGACTTGAGGTCATTTTTGACCGCCATTAACAATCTCCCTCGTCTCGTGCGCAAGCGCTGCGTGCGCTGTGATTTCTTCGACGCTGGGGCGGAAGCGGTAGGTCCAGTTGGAGGGGAGGAGCTTTCCGGGGATGTTGATCCGTTCGTCTTCTAAATTTGTCCAGACAAGATCGGGAAAAAGCGCAAGATACTCCTGCAGAAGATTGATGTGAAAGAGGCTGGGTGTGTGGTGGCTGTCCGTGAGGATTTCTTTGCGTTGTTCTTGGGAAAGTTCGGGCAGGTAATGCCATCCTTTAAATGCGGCAAACACTTTTGCTTCTTCTTTAGAATCTCTCCACCAGAGGGCGAGGGTTTCTGAATCGTGCGTCGAGACGCATGTCATGCTGATGGGCGAGTACTGGCTGTAGGGGAGGAACTTTTTCTCTTCATTCCAGATCCGCTCCCAGCGCATGACTTTGGTGCCGGGGATTCCAAGATCGTGTAGAAGTTGTTTCACCGAAGGAGGGACTTTGCCGAGGTCTTCTGCGATGGGGAGCATGGTGAACGAGGCGAGGAGCATTTCTAAAAACTCTTTTCCTTGAGGGATCCAGAGGGATTCATCTTCAGGAACGTAATGTCCGAGCATTTCGGGATGGCCCATGGGAATGGCCCAAACGCGGAAGAGTCCTACGATGTGGTCGAGTCGGTAAAGATCGAAGTACTGGCTTGCTGTCTTTAGCCGCTCTTTCCACCAGCTGTATTGGGTCTTTTTTTTCATGTCCCAGCGCTGCAGAGGAAACCCCCAGTATTGCTGCACTTTGGAATATTGATCGGGGGGCGCGCCTGCGGCGAGGGTTAAATCAAAAAAATCGGGGTAAAACCAAACATCTGCGCTGTCGGGGCTGATGAGGATGGGGACATCCCCTTTCAAGAGGATCCCTTTTTGCTGGGCGTGATTTTTGACAGAAGAGAGTTGCACAAAACAGAGGTATTGGAGCGCGAGATGGAAACAGATCTCTTCCCAGTGTCTTTTGGTGAGGTTTTCGTAGTTTTTCTTCGAGAGGAATTGGAGCTCTTCGGGCCAGTATTGCCAGAGGCTCTGTTCTAAGATGTCTTTCAGAACTTTAAAAAGAGCGTAAGGGATGGTCCAGGAGTTGTTTTTCAGAAATTCGGCAAACTCTTGCATTTTGAGAAGTTTTTCGCCGACGCAGGCGTAATAGGTGCGCAGCCAGTAGAGTTTTTGGACTTTGACTTCGTTGTAACAAATACGAGAGCTCTTGGTGAGCTGGCGCATGCTTTCCAGTGCATTTTTAAGTTCGGGGAGCTCGTCGATGAAAGGAAGCGCATGCAAGGAGAGAAAAATGGGGTTGAGCGCGCAGGAGGAGAGGGTGTTGTAAGGGCTTGGGTCGTTTCCCGAATCATTGAGAGGAAGGAGTTGGATGAGATCCATGTTGATTTTTTGACACCAGTCGATGAGCGGGAGAAGATCCAAAAATTCGCCGATGCCGCAGCTGGTTTTGCTATGAAGAGCAGAAAGGGGCAGGTTGATGCCGTGGTGAGGCCGAATACCGATTTTTTCCCAGTGAGGTCCCGTTAAAGAGGCGCGCAGAACTTTTTCCAGATTTTCAGTCATGAGCTAAACACTGCGCGGTCGGCTTTGGGTTCCGGCTCAGTTCCTGTGGGCAAACTTCCTTTTTCTAGGTTTTTGCGCCAGAGAAGCGCTTTTTCGATGAAGAGAGCAAGACGGTCGGCAAACTTTTCTCCTGTAAGATACTCAAAATACATGTAATCAAAGAGCGCGAGTTGATTATTTCTTTCGGCGTAGGCAAAGGTTCCTGTTCTTGGAAAAATAGCGTTGGCTTTTAAGCCTTCTCTGAGCAGATTTTCACGGAATTTTCCTGGGGGAATTTCCGCGACAAAAGCGGCGATTAAAATGCGCTGTTTTGCCTCCTCTTCTTCAAGTTGGATGTGCAAAGCTTGATCGATACTGAAGCGCACAGCGCGTTTTTTTTCCAGATAAAGAGGAACGTGGATGATGGTGCTGAGCTGATTCAATATTTCTTGAAAACGATCCATTATTAGACCTCTTGCCTAATTTCATTTAGGTAAAAAATTGCCCTTTTTTTGCACAGTTATTCCCCACCTCGTCAACGACTTAATTTTAAGTCGCTTCCTCGGTGGCGCCGAACCTGCTTTGCAGGTTTCTATAACTGTGCAAAAAAATCATCAATTTTTTCCAGTAAAGTAAATTACGCAAGAGGTCTATTTCTTTTCCTCCTCTTCTTCATCTTCTTCTTCGAGCTCTTCAATCGCCACGATGATGGACATGAGCACATCTTGTTTGTGCTGCGGTGTGCGATACAGTTTTGGGGCCACCTGACGGACAGCATCGCGCATCTGGGTGAAGACGATGATCTGCCCAAGTTCTGCGTCAGTTAAGCCCAGCTGCATGGCCATTTGCAGAACCTTATCGCTTGAAGGGTAGCGCTCTTGAAGGTAGCGCATGAATAGGCGTGCCAAGAGCTCAAAACTCAAGCGTGCTGGAAAAGACACTCCCGATTTTTCAAACGAGGAGAGAATGAGTCTCATGCGGGTGGCAAAGAAGCGAAACACTTGCAAAATGGCTTGTAAATTGCGCGCCTCGGTTAAAAATCTGTGCAGTTCGGCCCGTGAAATCGAAGGCCCCTTGGCTTTAAGATCAGCGCCCAGAGAATGGAGGACAAAATCGATCACGATTTTCATTTTTTCAAAGTCAAATTTGCTTGTCAGGTGCTCAAAGAGGGTGAGTGTATCGCGCGGGTTTCCCGTGATGTCGCGATAGATATCTCGAAGCGCTGTCGGACTTCCTAAGCCTTGTGCGGAAAAATCGCGCGCCTGCGTCGCGATGTTTTTCCCTGCGCGGATTTCGCGTCCGTAGGTGACATTGATCTCTTCTTTGACTTCGCGCGCTTTATCTTTGAGCTCGCCAACTGCCGTTTCAATGAGGAATTCGAGCGCCTCGTCGGTGAGGGCATAATCGGGGTAGGTCTCATGGACTTTCTTTAAAATGCTTTCTTTTGTGTCCTGCGCAGTCAAACGTGAGCGCAAAAGAAGAAGTGTGCGCGCATGCAGTTCGGGATTTCTCTGTTCATACTGCTCGGCGACCTCTTCCGTGCTTGTGATCTGGGTGATGTCCTTTTCTTTTTCAGCTTTTTCCGCCTCTTCCTCGCGCCCCTTTTTTTTGGTGCGCATATCCAAGGTTTCAAAGCGCCGCGCCATATTTACGGGATTAAAAGCCGCTAATTCCGTAAATTCGTTAAAATCCTCCTCGACACTCTCGGGCATGATGGCGTAGCGCCCCGTCTCCTCCGGTCTCTGGGGCTTTTGGGCCCGTTCCGATTCGATAGGATTGATGCGCGACGTGCGGAAATTTTCTTCAGACATACCTTGGATCTACCGACTTAAATTATTATTAGTAAATAGCAATTTCTTTCATCGTGATCAATTGGATGGATCTGTATCCTTTTGCTCTCGAAAATAAGGAGAATTGCATGTCATCATCTGTTTCGCCATCCAGTGTTGCTCTAAGCTTGGCCCCTACCCCTTCAATCAACCCTGTGCTGCGAGAAAATGTCCAGAAGGCCATCAATGAGCTATCGCCCTCACGCGCGGATCTTATTCCCATTTGGCAAAATCCACAATGGCTCGAGGATTTTTTACAAAAGCCCTACCTCTCTTTGCTCCTGCATCGGGAAACGGACTTTTCCTTCTTTGAGAATCCGCAAGTACTCATAGAGATACGAGATCAGGTGGCAGGTTTTAGAAGTGTGATGGACAAACGTGGTTGTTTGGATTCCAAGTGTAGTTACAATGCACAGGGTGCTCTGAGCATTTTGTGGATTGTCGTGATTGTTTGCCTGTTCTTTATCCCTTTTGAGAAGCTTGCAGGTGAAGACAACACAGATATGGTTGCAACGATGGCGATCGTGCGCATTGCCATTGGAATCGGTACCGCGGTACTTCCAGCCTTGAAAAGGCTTGCCGAGTTGAAAAAAAAGGCAGCCGAAGAAGAGGTCCCACCGCGCGTGCATCGCATAGCAGTCATCGTAAACGATGAAGCACGACCAAGATTGAGAAATCTCATGAAGCAATTGAATCATGACTGGGCACAGGCGTATCCGCTGACAAGAAGACCCAATTTGCGGGAACACTTTCGTATAAGTAATCTCGGCGATAATTTTGGTGCACAACTTTTGCAGGGAAAAGCCTTTGGGGCTCTTCTCAATAAACTGATCGGGCGTTTTAATCACCAACATGCGCAAGAAGCCATCCGAGCCCTTTTACCCGAGACACCTTCCCATGTTTTTGACGCTCCAAGAGTCGCACAGCTTCTTCTACAAGACGTTCGTGAAGGCCTTGATGGGATCAAGCATGTCGAAGGAGTTCCTCCAAGTACTGAGATGTTTGGACACCTCATTCGTTGTCGAGATTTGATCGATGGTGGGTGGATGAACAAGTACGAGGCACAGGAGCTTGCGCGTGTCAAAAAGTTATATGGAGATCGAGACGATGGGAAAGCCCCGCAGCTTCCCGTAAGACGCCTCAGTACGCTTAGCCCAGCACGATTGGACTCTGATCGAAGAGGCAGCGGACAACCAAATGGGCATGTGAAAAAACGTAGTTAATTAAAAATTTAAGTATAATTTTTTATTAATCTAAGTTTGTGCTAAAATATTTCGCATGGCGTTCACGTTGGATCCACTACCGGAAGCTATCCGGATCTATTCAGTTTCTCCTTTTTTGAGCCCGCGGGATGTGGCAAGGCTGGCCCCAACATGCCGCGCTTTTCAAAAGGCATTTTCATATGGAAACGCACCTCCGGGGTGGTTCGCCGAAAAAGTGGGCATTTTGACCCCTTCAGAAGAAGCTCAAGGACCTTTTCACGACAAGCACGCCTACCTGCAAAGCCAGACACGGACCCATCTTGCGCGCCTGACAGCTTTTCCTCCTTTTTATGCTGTGTTTGAAGAGGGCGCATTTCGCGTGCGCAATCTAGAGCGCCAGGGTCTTTGGGAGCAGTTTCTCTACTACTCAGGGTATTACCACGCTCAACTTGCGCAAGAACTCGACACGCTGTGTGCGCGAAAAATTGCGCAGATCGATGAGCTTTTTGCCCTGCCACGACCCGATGGCGATTTCATGAGATTTCATGCCATTTGCACGCGCGCCTACACATTGATCGATGAAGTCAGGGGTATGAGTTTAGGGCTCACACGGAGCCGTGAGACTTTAGAAGAGTTGATGACTCCAGATCTCTTTTTCCTGATCCGTTGGATAATGCAGATTGCTCAATGGTTTTTCAGCAGCTTTTTTGGGGCTTAAAAACATTGAAAGCCATTTTGTCTCTCAAATTGCCCTGATCAGATCTGAAAAAGTATTGAGCAAGCTGGTCTGGGGTGACTTTAACGATGCGAACCGCCAGACAATTTTGAGCACAAACACATTCGTGAACGCCACTGGAGTCCTATCAAGGGGAATCAGGATTGGAGAGATTACGCTACAGGATAGTCGTCAGGTATTTGTTTATGCCGCTCAGCGTACTCGAGAAAATGAGCGTGGTAATAACTGGTATTTTTCAGGCAAACTCCATTTGCAATTCATGAAAGGGGTAGTTGGATGTACGCGATTTGACCTGGAGTTCGATAAAAATTGTTTTCATTTGGTGACAATACTTACAGACCAGGAAGCTCTATGCGATCCTCTAATCGTCCAAATTTTGGTGGAAATTGTTCTACGTGACCCTCAAAGTCGTCCTATTAAATATACAGGCGACACGACAGAAGCGTGGGTTAAGCGTCCAGTCAACACGAAAGAAGTGTGGGATAAGCTTTTCAAGCTCGGCTTCACACCCACCGATCCAAAAATTGCACAGCTGGCTGCACTACCTGAAGATTCCTACCAAAGGCTCATGTTCGCGATCGACATTTTCCCTTTACAACTTGTCAAATCTGATCAGCTTCTTGAGCATGTTGTGTCCATTGATGGCACACAAACCACCTGGCGCGAGCGCATCACAAACCATCCGATTCTTTTAGGTTCAGGCCCAATCTTGCCGCGCTCTTTCCCCGGAAGGGTATAATAAGATTTACAGTATTGTATCAAAATTGATACAGTTCCTGCATGTCTTCGCTTGAGCCGATTCCGGTGGTGTTTTATAAAGAAGATGGTAGTGGTAATGAGCCCGTAAGAAAATGGCTTTATGAATTAACAAAAGAGGACAGAAAGCGCATTGGAAATGATTTACGCACTGTACAAATAGGATGGCCTCTTGGAATGCCCTTAGTACGCAGTCTGGGGGGTGGACTTTGGGAAGTTCGTTGTGGCCTGCTTCAAGGAATTGCGCGCATTATTTTTACAATGTGTGAAGGAGAAATGGTTCTTCTGAATGGATTTGTGAAAAAAACCCAAAAAACACCAATAGAAGAATTAGAATTGGCAAGAAAAAGAGCCAAGAAGTACAAGCGAGAAGTAAGATTATGAGAAACAAACACCGGGGCTCTAGTTTTGAAGACTTTTTAAAGGAAGAAGGTCTTTTTGATGAATGCAATGCTGAAGCAGTAAAACGTGTCATAGCATTTCAGCTAGAGAAAGAGTTAAAAAAACAAAGACTTACAAAAACACAACTTGCAAAACGCATGAATACAAGTCGTGCGGCTGTGAATCGTCTCCTTGACCCAAGAAGAAGCTGTAGTCTCAAATCCTTAGTCATTGCAGGAGCTGCTTTAGGAAAACAGCTTCGCGTTTCACTGATCTAAAAAATTCAGATGTGTTAACTTTGCTCTTTTTTAGGAGTAAATCATGAGCGGAATCATAGAGCACGCCCAGAACTACTTCTGGAACAGTTTTTGGAGGCTTGTCGACGTAAAAGAAAAGAAGCGTGGTGGTTGGATGGACCCATCACCTCAATTCGATGCAACATTATTTGTTCCTCCGATTGATGAGCAGGGTAATCTTGTTGGATATGCAGAAAAAGCCAATCAAGTTTTTCGGAAATTTTCTCAAGAATATGCGCAACAATTGCCTGAATTTTTTAAAACATATGCGCACGCAGAATTTCGTATACACAGCTCTAGCAGTCGTTGGGAAATCACAGTTCCGGAAGCAGCATTAAAAGAACAATTCGTGGATGATGCCATCCGAAGAGGGGATTTAGCGATTTTTGCACTGGCACGATTAAGATTTGTGTTTTTAGAACCGGGAGAGAGAGGAGAGAAGATAGTGTCATGCGCGTGGTACTTACAAGGCCGTTTGAAAAAAATGCTTGTGAATGTGCATCCGGAAATCATCGAAATAAATATCAGAACGATTGAACAGCGATTTCAAAAAAATTGTTTTTAATAGTGCTAAGTCAACTGGATTCTGCCGAGTGGCTGGATGCGGATTTCGGGAACGATTTCCTGATAGGAGACGACGGCAAGATCAGGGAATTCCCCTTCGATGAGTTTGCGCACAAACCTGCGGACGTCGATGGCGGTGAGGAGGACGGGAGGCTGGCCGCCGGCAGGCGTGGGGACGATGGTGTTTCGCATGGCTTGCAGGATGAGTTGCACGGAGTCGGGATCGAGGGCAAGGTAGGAGCCGGCAGAGGTCTGTTTGATGGCGGCGCGTACCATGTCTTCAATTTCAGGGTCGATAAGATAGACGGAGAGGATTGACTGTCCTTGAGAGTATTTATAGCTGATGTAGCGCTTGAGGGACGAGCGGACGTATTCAGTGAGAAGGACGGTGTCCTTTTCGGTTTGAGCCCATTCAGAGAGCGCTTCTAAAATGGTGCGCAGATCCTTGATGGAAATCTGTTCTTGCACGAGGCGTTTATAAATTTCGGTGAGTTTTTGTAGGGGAACCAAGCGAGTGACTTCTTTGACGAGGTCGGGGTAGGATTTTTCGATGAATTCTAAAATGCCGCGGATCTCCTGGATGCCGATGAATTCGGCAGCGTATTGTCGATAGAAATAGGAAAGGTGGAGGATCATGACGTCGAGAGGCCGCCAGAATTTGATGCCGGCTTTCTGCAGGATTTCTTGATACTTGGTATCGACCCAAAGTGATGGTTGCCCGACGCTGCTTTTGGTGGTGGTAAACGGTAGGTTGTATTTGCGGAGGTTGTCGGGAGCTTCATTGGTCAGCAAAGATCCTTCTAAAATTCTTCCGCGCACGATGGGAACTTCATTGAGAAAAATAGAATATTCATCGGCTTCAAGTGAAGGAGAGTCGGTGCGGACGTGGACGCCGGGGAAACGGACGCCCAAGTCCTGATAAAGTGCGTGGCGCATTTTGGGGACCATCTCATCAATAAATGTGAGGCCTTGGCGTTCTTTTTTGATGAGTTGAGAGAGGTTTTTCCCGACTTCTAAAATCACGGGCAAGGTGAGGGCGTATTCGTCGGAAGGGCCGCGGACGACGGCGTGGCCTTCCACTTCGGTGTCAACGCGTGCGGCGGAGATGCCAGCTGTTGCTTTTGCCACTTTTTTCTTGCTGTTATACCAGGTGACAAAACCGATAATGCCGATGCCGAGGCCAAGGGCCATGAAAATGAGGGTAGGAAAACCTTTAATCCACCCCATGGCAAAGAGAACGGCTGCGGCGATCATCACAGCTTTGGGTTGGCTTAAAATTTGAGAGGAGATCTCTTTTCCTAAGTTGGAATCTTTCTTTTCAGAGGAGACGCGTGTGGTCACGATACCGGCTGTCATCGAGATCAAAAGAGAGGGGATTTGAGCGACGAGTCCACCTCCGATGGAAAGAAGAGTAAAAATTTGGGCAGATTGTAGGGCGGTCATGCCGAGCATCGCAACGCCGATGATGAGGCCCCCGATGATGTTGATGACGGCGATCACAATCCCAGCGATCACGTCCCCTTTTACGAATTTCATCGCACCGTCCATCGCTCCGTAAAGCTGGCTTTCCTTCTGGAGGGCGAGGCGCAGCTCGCGCGCTTGATTGGCGTCGATTACGCCCGAACGCATGTCGGCGTCGATGCTCATCTGCTTTCCGGGCATCGCATCCAACGTGAACCTGGCTGCCACTTCAGCAACGCGCTCAGCACCTTTTGTGACGACGATGAACTGAACGATGGTGATGATTAAGAAAACGATACCGCCAACGACGAAGTTTCCACCGACGACGAAGTTTCCGAACGCATAAATGATGTGCCCTGCATTGGCATGTAGAAGAATCTGCTTCGTCGCGGAAATCTCAATCCCCAAGCGGAACAGAGTCGTAATCAACAACAGCGATGGGAAAATTGAAAGATTGACCGCTTTCGGAATATACAGCGCTACCATCAAGAGCGCAATAGACACTGTCAAATTCAACGCAATGAGGTTATCCAGAAGACCCGGTGAAATCGGGATGATGATCACCATGATGATGATCACAATGAAAAGGGCCAAAATAATATCACTCGACTGAGTGATAATATTCAGTATCCTAGCACTCCCCAACGTCTTCCCCAATCTCTGCAAAAACTCTTTCATTATTATAAAATCTTTATTATTTTCTTTTTGTTTATTTTATTAATTTTTTTAGGATTTTGTTGGGGCTTCTATAGACATGTCGGGTGACACGGCATTGCATGTCCGTGTCACCCGACATGTCTATGGAAGCGCCAACAACAAATCTTCCTTCTCTAAT
>CAZLDZ010000034.1:0-11182 GCA_964558435.1 uncultured bacterium | reverse complement strand
GCCTTCATAAGGCCCATATTTCCCTCTTGGATCAAATCCAAGAATGAAAGGCCGCGATTTGTGTATTTTTTTGCGATGGAAATCACAAGGCGCAGGTTGGATTCAACCATTTCACGTTTGGCTTCCTGACTCTTGTCCATCCAGCGCTGCAACATCCGCACATCTTTTTTGAACTCATCCAGAGTTCTTCCAGCTGCAAGCTCCCGTTTACGTAATCGTCTTTCAAGAGCGGTGAGTTTGGCTGCAGCAAATTTGTTTTTCTGCGCACGTGACACAAGCTCCTGCATCTCTTTTTCTAAAACCAGGAACCGGTCGTAGGCATTGAGAATGACTTCGCCAAAATCATCCGTGATGTTGTGCTTTAAATGCAGACGTCGCAAATAGGCTTGCGTACGGATGCGGCATTTTTCCATCTCCTCAGAAATTTTGACCCGGTCGGTCTTTTTTAACTTTGGATCGTACAATTGCAAAAGGAGGTCTTCTATAATCGTATTTTCTTTGCGCAGAAGAGAGCTGAGTTTGGGAAGAAGTAAGAGGTAGGCTTGTTTATCGGGGACCTCTTTTTCAGAAATGATCTTGTCAAACCGGTCTTTTCCCTGAATCAAATAGTTGATGATCGAAATGGCTTCTCGCGTTGAGTAGCGGAAGCGCATGATGATTCTTTCAATCTGGATCTGCGCTTTTTCAATGCGCTTAGAAATTTCCACCTCTTCTTCACGAGTCAGAAGCGGGACAGAACCCATCTCTTTCAAATACATCCGTACAGGGTCATCCGACGTTCCTTCTGAACGCTTAGGAAGTGCTTCGAGTTCTTTTGCTTCTTTTTTACGCTCTTTTTGTCGATCAACTTCGGCTTGATTGAGGACTTGAATGTCCATGCCGCTTAAGAAAATGAGAACTTGATCGATCTGCTCAGCAGAATCGAATGTCATCGGGAGAATTTCATTGATCTCCTCGTATGTGATGTAGCCTTGCTCTTTTGCAAGCGCCACTAGCTCGTCGATTTTTTGCTGATGTTGCTGACTAAAAAGGGTTCCGAAGTTATTTTTAGTTGTCATGCTACGCGAGATTACCTACCGGTTCTAAAAAATGCAACTTTACGCTTTTGAAAAAGATCTTCTCATTCTAGCGACTTTGGCAAAGCGACACAAGGATTACCTCTGTCCTGAATGTAAAGCCCCTGTCCGTCTGCGTAAAGGACCCCACAAACAAGCCCACTTTTATCACCTAAAAGCCTCAGGCTGTAGCCTTCACGGCAAAAGTTTAATGCATTTACAGGCTCAAATTAAAATTCACTCTCTCTTTCCCCGCGAGGAAGTACAGATGGAAAGAGCTTTTCCCGAAATTGCACGCATTGCAGATGTCGCATGGGAAAAGGAAAAAATTGTTTTTGAAGTGCAATGCTCTCCCATCTCTCTCGCAGAAGCAGAAGAGAGATGCTCAGACTATAAAAAAATAGGTTATACACCGTTTTGGCTTTTGCATGACAAGCGCTATAACAAACTTAAAATCAAGGTCTCAGAAGATTTTTTGCGCCGGAAAATAGGGTGCTATTTCACAAACATCGATGCGCAAGGTCAGGGGGTTTTTTACGACCAGTGGGACCAGTGCAAAAATAGCTATAGACAAGCGCGTTCGGCCCCCCTCACCGTCGATCTTTCGCGACCTAGCGCAAACCTTTACCGTCCCAATTGGCCTTTATCTTTTTTGGGCGATCTCTCGACGCACAGCACCCTTGCGCACGCACTGGAAAAAAGATTTTCTTCCCAACCACTCTCCCTAAAAAAAAGACTTTTTTATCTCTATCAAAATTTCTTTAGATTTCTTCTTGAAAAGTTTTGCTAGGTCAAATTTCTAAAGGTAATTATACTGAACTCCAAAATTCATGGAGAACCTATGGCAGAAGAAGAAAAGAAGACAAGAGAACGACGCCCGCAAGCAAAAAAACGGGACATCCAAAATGAGAAAAGACGCCTGCAAAACCGCGCCTTCCGCTCAAAAGCAAATACAGCCATCCGCGCTCTCAATGAAGCTATTTCTTCTAAGGCAAATCCCCAAGAACGTCTGAGCGCCATTTACAGTGTCATGGATAAAGGCGTCAAAACCGGCATCTTCAAGCAAAATAAAGCAAACCGCGTCAAAGCGCGTTTAGCAAAAAAAGTGACTGCTTAACGCAGAAACCTTCCGAGAGCCACTTGTAAGCGTCTGTTGTAAAGTATCTCTATCGCCTGCAATTTTTAAACTCTTTTTTGCTCGGGTTGCACCTGTGTAGAGCATTTCGCGTCCAAATTGCTCTGAACCAGGAGGCACAAGAAGAAGAACGTGGTCATATTCACTTCCTTGACTTTTGTGCACAGAAAGACAGTAAGCATACTCATAGCCGAGAAGCTCTTCAGGCCTATAGCGCGCACCCCCGAAGAGCGCATACTCTTCTGCACCTTCTTTGATCAAAAACCCTGTTTCGCCATTGTACAACTCTTTTTCTCGGTCATTTTTTGTGATGATGATGGGGACTGTAAGTCGTTGCCCCGATTTTAGAAGCGATGAAAAGCGCTTAAAAAGCATCTCATTGAGCGCATCTGCACCAAATGGCCCTTTGCGCAGACAAGAAAGAATACAAAAAGAGGCAGCAGACTCCCAAACCATTTCATCCGTCAAAGATTCTAGCGCAAAATCCATCCTACCTTGCTGGATACTGCGTGTAATCTGCAAAATTTCTGGATTTTGTGTGCGCAAATGCTTGGTAAGTTCCGTAAGATGGGAAGGAAAACGCTCTTTTAATATTTCTACAAGATCCGCAAAAAGACTTCCCACCCCCACAGGGGGAAGTTGCTCGGGGTCTCCCATTAAAACAAGGTGCATTCCTGGAAAAACAGCAGAAAGAAGATAGGAAAAAAGCCGGGCATCAATCATGGAACACTCATCCACAATGAGAAGATCTTCTGTGAGAGGAGAGGGCTCTTCTTGGAAGCTTGCCTCACTTGTAATCTGCAAAAGAGCATGGATTGTCCCCGCATTTACATCCCCCAAAGAGGAGGCCAGTTTTTTTGCAGCTTTTCCTGTAGGAGCCGCCAAAAAAATACGCGATTCAGGGAAGCGCGCTCTATAAGCTTGAACAAGCCGCGCAGCTGTGTGTGTTTTCCCTGTTCCGGGCCCACCACAAATCACCGAAAAAGGAAGGGATAGCGCTTGATTGAGAGCTTTGTTCTGCTCCTCAGTTAATTCGGGGTCTTTTTCTTGAGAGCGCCCTTTTGAAGGGAGCGTAAGAAGCCGCTTGATATGCTCTACAAACCTCTCTTCATAAAAAGCGTTTTTTTCCAAATATAAGTAGGCGCCGCGCTTGCAGATTCCTCGACCCTCAGCAAAAGTTTTTGCTCCCTGCATCAGCTTCCCAATCAACGCCTCTTTCTCCTCCTGCACAAAGCCAAAAAGAGCTCGAAGCTCCGATTCTTCAAGAGGAAGGCAAAGATGGCCCTGACGCGCAGACCATAAAAGGGTTGCGAGGAGCTTCTTTTCGGAATCGCTTCCCCCCAGGGCTTCTGCGAAAGCAGTGTCGAGTTCAGAATGAAATTCCATATAGTTAGTGATTTCCTCTCACATGATACACGCCGTTTCCGCGTAAGAAAATATAAAAAGCGCCACCAAAACACTCTGCAAAAGGGCGTGTGTCAAACAGTTTTACATAGCGCTCAAGCGCGGTGGCATAAATCTTGGCTTGGAGAAAGTAATCTTGCGCCTGCATCGCGTCTTCGAGATGTGCAGGATCATAAAAAGTCGAATCTGGTCCTAGCCAATTGGATTTCCAATCCACAATGTAGTATTTTTTCTCCCATTCGAATACAAGATCTGCAAATCCCTTGATGATGTTTCCTTCTTGGGGAAAGAGAAATTCCATTTCTGAAAAAATTTTATGCGCAGGAAGGTTTGCGAGTGTAAATCCAAAAAGGGGAAGCACCAAGATACTTTCTATGGTTGAGCAAATAGTCTCTTCCCAACCGTGAAGTTCTGTGTGGGCAATCTGATCTATCGCGAGTGCGCGCCGCGCCTGCGCGCAAGAAGCTCCATGCAGGTGCTTTTTAAAGATTAGCTCGAAAATTTTATGCAAAATATTTCCCACCTCTGGTCCTCGGGGCAGCGTATGCGGCGTTTTTTCTCCAACAACTGCTTGGGGGAGGGTCCTTTCTTGCTTGTGCGCAAGCGCGGAGAACGAGAGAAGAAGACGGGAACGTTCGGGGATGCGCCGAGAGACAGGCAATTCTACAGAATCTGTAAGCTCTGGAGTAAAAGGTTCAATAAAAATGGGTTCTTTAAGCACTTCGTACGACAAACTCACTTCAGAGCTCAGTTTTTCAAGAAGCTGTAAAACAGAATCTTTGTGGAGAGAAGAAGCCGCTTCTTTGAAGAAGATCTCCAGTGAAGAAGCTTCTCCGACACCCAACTCTTTTGGCTCATTTTCCAAAGCAACAGGAATATATACGCGCTGTTTTGCACGGGTGAGGGCCACATAAAATTGGCGCATTTTCTCCGCATCTTCTTCCTCAAGAAAGAGGCGCGATAAGGGAGCGTTTTTATCAAATTTCTCAATTTTTTCTCCGGAAAAGATAAAGTCTTGGCCTTGTGCATGGCGCGCACAAGCAGTCAGCACAAAAACCTGTTCAAATTCAAGCCCTTTACTCATATGCACAGTGAGAATCGCAACCGAATCTTCCTTTGCCGCAGGGCGTCTTTCCATTTTGGATATCTTGAGATGTTCTAGACGCACAAGCAGCTCTTGACTTGTGTAGGCATCCCCTTTTTGAGCTAGTAATTCCAGAACGTGCGCAAACTCTGCATTCTGGGGTTTGGCCTGATGCAAAAATTCTGCCAAACAGAAAAAAAATCCTTTTTTTGCAAGCAGACTAGAAAAGTAGGAAAACCTTTTATGGATTTCTGCTCTTCCGATCTTTTTTACTTCTTCGAAACTCAAATCAAAAAAAGGGCCGGCATAAACCATCCATCCCTTTGCCGGATCCTCAAGGGCTTCGATCCATTCTTTTAAAGCAGAAAAAGCACGACTTTCTGCCAGAGGACCTTCCCTGGCAAGAGAAAAAGGAATTCCATATTTTTTTAAAGTTTCAGCAAGGCGCCTTCCTTGGAAACGATCCTTGACAAGGAGTGCAAAATCGCGGAATTGCGCGTGCTTGTGGCGCACCTGCTCGAGAATTTCTTGCGCAATGAACGGAAAAAAATGCTCTTTTTCGATTTTTTTTGTGGGGAAGCTTCTCTCCCGCGTCTTTTCACCAACCGCTACAAAAAAATGCATGCTTTTCTTTTTTGTCTCTCTTTCAGGCAAGCCCGCTTGAACGGGAAGATAAGGCAGGGTGAGAGCAAGGGAAGGAAGCTTGAGGTTCTGCAGAGAAAAAAGCCGGTTGAGGGCTTTTACAAGCGCAGGTGTTGAGCGGAAATTTGTATTGAGATCTTCTTTTTCTCGGATCACATTTTTCGCATGGACATAGGTATAGACATCCGCTCCACGGAAACGGTAGATCGATTGTTTGGGATCCCCAACAAAATAGGCTGCGGCCAATGGAGGAGAAGAGCTAAAAAAAAGCTTTTCGAAGATTTTCCACTGCAGGGGATCTGTATCCTGAAATTCATCGATGATGCAGGCGCGGTATTGAGACCGTATTTCGGCACAAAAAGCATCGTGATTTAATTTCTCGTGCATTGTGTGCATAAGCTCATCAAAAGAATACTCCTGCTCAGGGTGCTTTTCCCGGTAGTCTCTAGCAAGACGCATCAAAATGAGAATAGGGTCTTGCGCAGATTGAATGATGGGAACAAGAGAAGAAGATAGCCGCTCAAAAAGTCCTGGATAAAACAGGTCTTGCGGAAGTTTTGCCCGCTTTTTGAGGTGCTCAGGATGCAGCTGTTTTACAACCCAATCTTTTTCTCTTAAAAGCTGATCGAAATCACAACCCTCGAATAAGGCTCTGAGTTGTCGCTCTCCAGCTTCCAGCTTGACACCTTTGTAGTGGGGACCCACTTGATGGAAATCTTTCACGACTTTATCGATGTCTAGAGAGGAAAAATTTTTCATTTCCTGCTGAAAAAGCTCCAACGACTCTCTAAATGTGGGAAGTGCTGGAAAAATCGCTCGACGCTGCAGCAAAAGATCGAGCTCATCATAGAGCTCTTCCACCGCATACTGACACCTTTTGAGAACATTTCCGATTTGGCTTGGGCTATAGGCAGGAAGTTTGACCTCTGTAAGTAAAAAGTTTTTTAGTCTTCCTCGATTTTTGTTTTGCTCTTGGGGGTCTTGAAGAGAGAATGTCAGACCTGCTTCAAAGGCAAACTCCTTTTGTTTTTGGAAGCAAAACCCGTGCAAAGTAAAAATCTGTGCAGAGTCAAAGGCCCTTAACGCTTTTTTGAGATTGTAAATCGCCTCCTTTTCTGTCTCTTGTTCCAGAATTGCTTTCACGTAATCAACCAGAGAGGAACGTTCTAGAAGCGCAGAAAGTGTGTTTTCCAAACAGCTCCGAATGCGAGTTTTTAACTCACGTGTGGCAGCGCGTGTGAAGGTCATCACAAGAATCTCATGGATTTCGATCTCTTTTTCTAAAATGAGCCGAGTCACGAGATGTTCAATCGTAAAGGTTTTTCCTGTTCCTGCGGATGCTTCTAAAAATCGGTGTGCAAGAATCTCTGTTTCTCGCGTAAGGACATCAAAGGGCATAGAATGCACCTCGCAGAGTCTTTTCCCAATTTTCAACAATGGCTTCCGCAGAGGGAGGCCCATCTCTAGAAATTACCCATTCAAGGTAAGGATCGGGAAACTCCTGTTTGGAAAGTACTTGTGCCAATCCTTCAGGATTTTTTGTAAGAAGGGCTTCTGCCCACTGAGGCACTAGGGGAGAAGGTTGAAGAAGGGCCAAACGGTAATATTCTAGGTATGCTTTAAGACGCGCATCCACATCAGAAATGGGGTACTCACACCGTTTTTGCTCTTTGGTTAAAAGTATGGCTTGCTCTTTTTGTAGCTGCAAAAAAAGAAGATATTCCGGCCATATTTTCATCCGATCCTCAAATGTATCTTTGCCACGAAAAATCAGCCCTTTCTCTGTCACTCCAGCTAGTTTACCCACAACAGAAACCCGGCTCCCGTCTTCTAGAATGCACTGCAGGGATGGATAAATCCATTTCCCTGGTTTCCATTCCTGGGGCGTTTTACACCCCTCCTTCCACTCAATTTCACAAATCTCTGTCACATGCTCCGCTAGTAAAAATTCTTTAATTTCTTTTTCTTCCTCTTGCAGTGCCTGCGTTGCCACCTCTTGAAAAAGCCCTTGAGGAAGCTCTACTTTTTTTAAAAGTTCCTGCATCGGGGTCTTGAATGCAGAAGAAAGAAGTTTTGCTCGTTCATAAGCTGGAAGAAGAAACTCTTTATTTTCTGTTTTGTTTTTGAGAAAGAAACCCGCTTTTTCTAAATAGAATTTCACGGGATTGCGCGCCAGTCTGCGCAGATCTTTTAGAGTCACTGTTAGGTCTTTTTTCTCCGGACCGAGTAGAGCAGCTTTTCGATAAAAATGGGGAATAAAAGGCTCAAGGGAAGCCGTGGTTTTTTCTGGTTTGTAGTGCACCTGTTTATTAAGGTACGTGAAAAACTCATGGATCAGACTAGATTCCTTCACAAGCTTTCCGTCCTCGGGAGAGACCCTTTTATAGGAAAAAATCCAGTAATCTTGGGCACACAGAAGAAGTTCTAAAAAGAGAAAACGGTCAATGTCTGCCTTGTTTGGCAAAGGCATTTTTTGTGCATACAAAGAATGCCGAAGATCTCCTCTTGGAAAGGCACCTTCTTCCATGCCTAGAAGATAAACCACACGCGCTGGAAGAGAGGCTCCCTTTTTTAGATCTCTACACTGCACAGCTTCCATTTCCTGATCGCGCACCGATGCACCCTTTTTTTGAAAAATGTAGGCGTCTAGAAGCGAAAATAGACTAGAAAAGGGGATGGGCTCGTTAAGCAAAGAGGCGCTTTTGTAAAGTTCTGGCAAGAGAGATAAATTTCCGTTCTCCTCAAACAGAAAGTATTTCTCAAGAAGCCTTTTTATAAAATCGAGCCAGACAAGGGGCTTTTGCTTTTCCTGACGCACAAGCGGGACAAGGTCTTGCTTAAGCGCGCGCACAATCAGAATGAAATTTTCCAGTTGATCATAAGAATCTAGCGCACCAAAGATAGAATCCAGGCGGGGGATTTCTTCAAGTAGACGCATCACTGCTTTGTCCCAATCTCGAAATAACTCGGCTTTCTCTGCCCATCCTTTGAATAAATCGAGATCTTCATGCGAGAATGAAAATTTCTGCATGAGGGGAGGGAATGCCAAAAGTGAAAATGTGGCGTCTTGAGAAAAGTTCTCTTCTGCTAGAGCAACAAGAAGATCAAGGCCTTGTATGGCTGGACTTTTAAGTCGCGCTGGAAGGTCGAAAATAGTGACTTTGAGTGTAAAAATCGCTTGGATGTACGGAAGATAGTCGGCAATATTCGGCGCTAAAACCAAAATGTCGGAGGGGTAGATGGGAGGATTTTCCTCGGCATGGGTTTCTAAAATTTTTAAGAGATTCGCGTGCAACACCTCCACTTCGTGCCACAAAGACGTGGCGCTATGCAGCTGAATAGACTCATCTTCTATGAGAATGTCTTCTTTCTCTTCGAGAAGATGCATGCGCATGGACGCAAGCATAGTGGATTTTTCATCAGACACATACCTCTCTTCAATTTCATAGTCTGCATCTAATAGGGCATTCATCACCTCGTGTCCCGCCTTTGTAAAACGGGCAAGCACAGGGTTTTGGCCCTCTAAAAAAGCATCATCTTTTGCCACCGAACTATTGAGATCCCCCCAAAAAAATTGAGAAGGAGAAAGCACGAAAAAATGGGCCCCTGTGCGCAAAAAAAAGTGCAGTGCCGCAGGAGGAAGAGAAGACAGGCAAAATATGTAAACAGGACAATCTAGAGATAAAAGATGGGGTTCTAAAGATGGTTCCCATAGAAACTGCTGCCATCCTTTTTCTTGTTTCCATGCTTGTAAAACCGAAGGCGCCAACATGCAGTAGTGGGAAAAAAGATGGGCAAGCTCTTGGCTTAATGCGCATAATTTTTCTTCGTCCCCACCTAGATAGGAAGAGACAGGGGCTAAAACAGGTTCCTGAAGATGCGCTTTGATTTTTTCCTGGATGTGCAAAGCAAGTTCCAGGGATGTCGGCACGCCTTTTCCCATTTCTGCAAGCGCCTGGGCAAGTGTGTAAAATTCGACTCCGCACGAAACCGAAAGCTGCGGATCACGGGCAAAAAATTCGGTAAGATAGCTTTTATTAGCGGCGCTTTCGACAATTACAAACCGCCGATCAAACGGACCTCCTCCAGAAAAAAACAACTTTTCTTTCAGAGCTTCTGCTAAAGCCTCTTTCTGATTGCTGAGAATCGCGTAGCTGCTTTTGTTCATAGTTTGCTATACTTGCACTATGGCACCATCTTCTCGTAGTCCCGCCTCTTTGCTCAAGCAGTTTTTCCACAAAAGGAATTCTTCTCTTGCGTGTTTAAACATTGCCCAATTTTTGGGCGCGATGAACGACAACATGTTCAAGCTCTTTTTAGTTTTCATGTTGATTGGAATCGAAGGAGAGGCAAATGCAAGTTTTATTCTTTCTCTTGCCGGAGGGGTGTTTGTGATCCCTTTTTTACTCTTCTCTTTTGCAGGCGGCACCCTTGCCGATCGTTTTAGCAAACAAAGAATCATTGTGATTGTTAAATGTGCGGAAGTCCTCATCATGCTGCTTTCTCTTTTTGCCTTTTCACAGGGAAGTAAATGGGGAGGGTACACTCTGCTCTTTTTCCTTGCCACCCACAGTGCCTTTTTTGGTCCTTCTAAATATGGAATCATCCCCGAAATTGTTCCCAAAGAACGGGTTTCAAGAGCCAATGGCCTGATCACTTCTTTTACCTATTTTGCGATGATTTTCGGAACATTTTTTGCCGCTTTTTTCACAGAGATCACAAAGAGAAAGTTCATTCTAGGAGGAAGCTTTTGCCTCATTATGGCTATGATCGGACTTGGCTCTACCTTCGGAATTAAAAAAACCCCACCCCAAGGCTCACAAAACAAGGTCAAACTCTTTTTCCTAAGAGAGATCTATCAAACGCTTGTTTTTTGTCGCAGCGAAAAACACCTTTTAACCTCTGTTCTAGGCTCTGCCTACTTTCTTTTTATCGGTGCTTTTACACAATTAAACATCATCCCTTATGCCATACACTCTTTAAATTTAAGTGACGTTGCGGGCGGCTATCTTTTCCTCTCAACCGCCTTAGGAATTGCGCTCGGCTCCATCCTCGCAGGAAAAGCCTCAAAAAAACGGATTGAGCTCGGATTATCTTGTTTTGGGGGCTTCGGCCTTGCCCTTTTCTTTGCGCTGCTTGCCTTTTTCCCCAACCATCTTGTTAGCATCGTCTTATTTCTGATCTTCCTGGGGGTTTCCGGTGGAGCTTTTATCGTTCCTTTCGATTCCTACACCCAAATAACAAGTCCTGATGAAAGGCGGGGCCAAGTGATTGCCACATCCAATTTTCTCGGTTTTTTTGGCGTGCTGCTCGCTTCGTTTGTGCTTTATTTTTTCAGCAACATACTGCACCTCAATCCCACAGCAGGATTTGGATGGATCGGTGCAAGCACCTTCGTCGTTTCGATAATTTTGGTATGGCGGTTAAAAAAAGAATATTTACCGAGTGTTAAACACACCCGGTAAAAGCGTTTTACATTTTAAACAGACAGCCGCAGCTTGAGCTTTTTTTCTTCTTCTTTTTCTTCTCAAGTTTTGGTTTAATGAGCTCGCTTCCTTCCATTACTACTGGAATAGCAATAGAGAAACAGCATGCTGCCATTAAAATTTTCAGTATTTTATTTTTCATAATTATTTCTTTTTGCATTTATCACATGCATTGCACACAATTTCTTCTTGTGCCGCATCGACAAAAATAGGCATGAAAAATGAAAAGCAGCACGCTGCAAGAATAAGACCTGTAATTGTACGCATAAAAATCTCCATGGTTATTCCTCAAGGTATGAGGATACTGGAGATTATTCGCAATTATAGTGATTTAAAACAAGATTGAGAAAATATGCAAGAAGGCTGCGCAGATTTT
>CAZLDZ010000033.1:0-11392 GCA_964558435.1 uncultured bacterium | reverse complement strand
GCAGCAGGTCTACAACATCACCTTTGATCATGCCGTGTCTCCTGAAACCATCCCCGAAGATGTTCTCAAGGGACGCATCGATATCGAAGGGCTAAAAATGATCTTCCTTCCCGTCGATGAAACGAGATCCTCTGTTCAAGAAAAGCAGAAAAAACTGCAAAAAATCCTCGCCAAACACCCCCATTTTCGCGCCGGCCTCCTGCACCTTGCCACCACCTGGCTCCAGCTTGGACGGAGTGCAGAAGCCCTCGAAGTCTTAAAACGCCACCACGACCTCGACCCCACCTGCTCCACTGTTGAATATTACCTCTCTTTGATCTCCCTCCACCGGATGGACTACCTAAAAGCTTGGGACTACCTCAAGCAAACCGAAAAACTCACCAGCGCCCGCAAACACAATCCCCAAGCCCTTAAGGCTCTGAGGGATCAACTCAGGCACGTCTGCCCAGATCCCTCGATTTAAAATAATTTGTATTATTTACAATAATATAAATTTTTATTAATATATTAATACTTAAAATTTTAATAGGTAATAAAACTATGGCTTCCTCTTTAGATGCTTTAAGACAGGATGTGCGCGAGCATACATGCATGGCACGCGGCACACTGCGCCTGAAAGCAGCGGCAAAAAGCTGCATGACTCTCGCATTTTCGGCTGTGGAAGCGGTTGGAATCGGTAGCAGCAGCCCACTGAAAGCGGTTGCAATCCGCGGCTACGGCCTATTTGCACGCATTTTTTTCCAACAAACCAATGTCGACGCCTACACAACTTTTGGAAGAAAACAGACAAGTACCTTTAGCAGCACAACTACATGTGGTGGTATTGGTGAGCATGACGTTCACGACAGTCTTATTCGCTCCCTGAGTTATCGAGCGCGCGAGATGGGTCTTTCAGGGTTTGCGCTTGCTCGAGGATCAGACACGTCTCCCATCCTCATCCACAGCGAAGCGGCTTCTTTTTATCCAGAAAAAGTCCTCACGTGCCACCCTTGTCTTTTTTATACACCTGAACGAGGTGAAAGGGCAGCAAAACAGACATTTGATCCTGAAGAACGGCGCTTCGTACGCCAGCTCTCTTCACATTGGGCCAGCGCAGAATTTTTAGGTGTCCAATCCCTTGCTTCAATCAAAATGAATGTCCATTTATTGATTGTTGCCACCCAACTTGCCGCTCTCTTTTTTGGAAAAATGGCAGCCGACCGCCTTGCAGGAAATCTTGACTTGGACTCTTCAGGTTGGACATTCACATTGTTTACGGGCTTTTTCTCCAAAGGTGTCGCGACTTGTGCAACCTCTCTTGTGCACCGCTTTTTCTGTTTTAGAGCAGACCGCGCAGCAGTCGAGATCACAAAACACAAATATGGAGCTGTCCAATGCCTGCATATTTTAAAAAATGCACCAAAGCAGCTAACTGCTTTAGAAAAAGCCCTTGTTTATCTTACTCACCCCAATTTACTTCTGCTTCCCTCTCCTGAGGCGCGGATCCGTCATTTGGATCCACAGGGAGAAATTTCGGCACCGGAATATTCCGAACCTGTGCTGAGCGAAGAGCAAGAGGCTCTTCGATTGCTTGCCACACGAAACATGCTTGCTCCTGCGCTTGCATTACGAACAAATGTACGCATCATTCAACAACTATCTAAGCAGCAGCTAAAAAATGCCGTAAAATTCCTTGCATCTTCCTATGTTTCGACCCGTTATGTGGGGCCCAAAATCACCCTTGCAATGGCTGTTTTTATGCTCTACTATCGTTTAACTCCCCGCTTACAAGAAGAAGCGCTATATTCACTACCCCCACAGCTTCGTCCCACCTCTTGTTCTCAAGAGCTTCCATTTAGTCCAGAACAAACGATTGTGACTCAAGCGGCACACGAGCTTGGGATCCGCAAACCTGTTCAGGTGCGCGAGCAGCAGGTCGGACACTGCTCTGCCCACGGCATCGGTTTTGGCCCAGGACAAGCGGTTATCAAAACCACCAAAAATACGCCCCACAACAGCTTTGTTCTTAGACATGAACTTGCCCACATTCGCCGCAGCGACAATTTCTTGGGAATTGATCTTCCCGCTCTTGGCACCTTTTTAACACTGAATCTGCTTCTTGACTCCCCTGAAGGGGTTTTAGCCACTTTGGCTCAGGGGGCTTTCGTAATGACAGCTGTAAAAGTCGTACTCATTTTTTCTAGCCGCAGATTTGAAGCGCGCGCAGACATCGATGCAGTCATGACTGCCCCAGCAGACCAACGTTCTGCTTTGATTGCTGATGGGCTGCGGTTCTTCCGAGAAGAAAGAGCGCGCAATCGAGCTGTTCGTCAAAATCAAGACCTCCCCTTTGTTCTGTGCCTACTTGCGCGTGTGGAAACGACAAGCGCAGGCGACACCCGTTTCGACTTCATGCACCCAAGCCTTACGCAAAGATCAGAAGCGCTTTTGGCCCTTCAAAAACGCATCTCTTGAAAAATTCTGCTTAAATCCCTAAATAGGGATTTATGAACAGATTCATTTACGCACTTGTCCTCACAGCTCCGCTTCTGGCCGACGTGAAACTCGATGTACTCATGCCGCAAGATATTCAACAACAGACAGGGGTTGCCAATTTGAATGCGCAGCAGAAAAGCGCGCTTGAAACCTGGATCGACCAGAACTTTCTTCCGAAGCCCAAAGAGAGAAAAGCCGGTCTTTCCCTGGCTCTGAACATCAATGATGGAAGAAAACTCCTGTTAAGCGACCATTCGCTGTATGAAGTGGCGCCTTCAGACATCACCATTGCAGCCGCTTGGCTCTCCCCCATCGAAATCCGCATCGAAGCAAGCAGCAATTCCACCTACCCCGACAAGCTGGTCAATGTCGACACAGGCGCGAGCGTAAGCGCCCGCTGCCTCACTCCCGGTACCCCCTAAGCTTCTTTTTTTCGCTGTGGAGCTTTTTGGCGGCGAGCATTTTTTCTTTGGAGCGGCGGCTACGTCTGCGCTTCTGGCGGCGGATTTTTTCCCGCTCTTGCTGCTTTTGCAACTGAATATTTTCTTGTTTTTCTTCGAGGCGTTCGCACAGTTCTTTGCGCGCATAGTAGCGGTTCATTTCACGCGAGCGCTCGCGCTGGCATTTCACTTCGGTGTTTGTGGGGAGGTGTTTTAGGTAGACACAGGATGAGGTTTTATTGATTTTTTGTCCGCCTGAGCCCGAACCGAGAATGAACTTTTCGATAAGATCTTCTTCCCGGATGCCGAGCCTTTGCATGCGGCTCTCAAGTTCCTCATATTTTTCTTTGCGGATCATTTTATCTTTCTCAATCTTTCTGAAGATTTTTCACCACAGAGACAAGAACCACAGAGAGAAGAGTTGTGTTTTCTTTTTTCCTCTGTGGTTCTTATCTCTGTGGTTATTCTTCCTTTTCTCTTTTCATGAAGATGAGGCGCGGAAAAGGTCTTTAAACTGGGCTTGCAACGACGAGGGCACAACTTCTTCCATGCCGGCTTTGTCGTACATCAGAAAGTAGGTGCACGCGACCATGATGCCGAAGGCAGGACTAAAAAGCGCAACGAGCAGCGCAAGCCCGCACACAAGAGAGCGTTTCACAGAAATCCACGCTTTTTTTGCTGCTTTGCGCACAAGAGGCGCTCGAAAAACAAGAGAAAGAGCCCCTGTCACACAAAATATTGCGCAGGAATACAGACACCAAAAAAGATCTGCCAGAAACAACAAAAGAAAAAAAAGGCGCGCGGCGATGCAGGAAAAAAGGCTGCTGCTCTCAGGGTCTTTTTCAGATGTTTTTGCTTGAGAAATGTCAAAAATGGCCATGTTTGTTCACTTCCTGTGTTTGACTTTGTTCATTCCATTGAGTGCGGCGATGCGGTAGCCTTCGGCGTACGTCGGATAATTGAATACCTGATCGATGAAATAATCAATCGTCGCTTTAAAGCTCATCGCTACTTGTCCAATGTGGATCACTTCTGTTGCGGCTCGTCCAATGATGTGAATCCCTAAAATTTCCATGGTCTCTGCGTGAAAGAGGATTTTAAATAACCCCGAATCATTTCCTGCGATTTGATTGCGGGCAATTTCATAGTAATAAGCGCGGCCCACGAGGTAGTGAAAACCGAGCTCCTTGAGTTGATTTTCAGTATAACCACACGAAGAAATTTCGGGAATTGTATAAATCCCGATCGGATAAAAGCTCGGGAAATGGTGGGTCGTTGCACCAAAAGCATGGCGCGCAGCAAGACGCCCTTGTTCCATGCTTGTAGAAGCAAGAGCGGGAGGCCCAATCACATCGCCTGCCGCATAAATATGGGGTGTCACCGTTTGAAAAAGCGCATTCACAGGAATGAACCCTTGTGAACTTAAAGAAATGCCCGCTTTTTCTATGCCAAGATTTTGTACGTTGGCAACACGGCCCAGTGCATATAAAAGTGTTTCGGCTTCAAGCACCTGTCCGTTATTTAAACGCACGTGAACGTGCGCACCTTTTTTCGTGATTTCTTCCACTTCCGCATTGCACACCGTACTCAGTCCCAGCTCTTCAAGCGCCTTTTGTAGGTGGACTCCAATCTCTTCATCCAGTGCCGGCAAAAGATGCGCGCGCTTGTCGACCACAGTGACTTTGGTTCCAAGAGCCGCAAAAAAACTCGCATATTCGGAACCGACAATGCCACCTCCGAGCACAAGCATCGTTTTCGGAACATAATCGATGGCAAGAAGACGCGTCGAATCGAGCACTTTTTCTTGGTCGAAGGGAACATTCATCGGATTGCGCGGACGGGAACCCGATGCGATGAGAAAAAATGCAGCACTGATTTTTTTTTCTCCCACACGCACATGATGAGGATCGATAAACTCCGCTTCACCCTGGATTAAGTGGATGCGGTTTTTTTCAAACTGCTTATCCAGCATTTTTCTCTGCTCATCTAAAATCTTATTCAACCGGTAGTTTAAATCGTTGATCGAAATCGACTCGCGCGTGTTTTTCCCATAAAAACTCCGCGTATAAAAATCGGTCAGATCCAGAATCGCTTCGCGCAAAGATTTCGAAGGAATCGTCCCCGAATTTAAAGAAGCGCCCCCAATCCTCTCTTTTTCAATCACAGCCACCGATTTTCCCAATTTGGCAGCTTGAATAGCCGCTTTCTGTCCTGCCGGACCCGACCCAATGACTGCAAAATCAACAGAAATCTCTTTCATAAGAAAATTTTTATTTACACTTCCAAAAATTGTTGTTCAATAAGAAATCAAAATGCTATGCTGCGTCCTTTAAATTTGGAGCCAGAATATGCCAAGAAGATGTCAAGTGACCGGCAAGGTCCCCATGAAGGGAAGAAGTTACGCCCACCGCGGGATTGCAAAAAAGAAAAAAGGGATCGGGATCAAAATCACAGGTGTTAAAAAACGCCGCTTCAATCCTAACCTCATGAAAAAACGTTTCTGGCTAGATGAAGAAAAACGCTTCATCACGCTCAATGTCTCTGCTCACGGCATCCGCACCATTGATAAAGTGGGATTAGGACAAGTCGTGAAGAGAATGCGTGCTCAGGGTGAGAAAGTATAGTTTTGCTTGTGCGCTGCTTGTTTGCGGCGCGCTATGCGTTCTTTTTTTCTCCAAACACCAGACACTTCCCAGCTCTGAAAAACCGCGCATTTTGTATTCCAATCAACTGCGCGACAATCTGCACAATGTATTTAAAGCAGCCATTCAGCGTGCCGAAAAATCACTCCATCTCACCATTTACGCTTTAACGGATCCCGAAATCATCCAGCTTTTGCAGGAAAAAGCGCAACAAGGTGTGGCAGTAGAAATTCATTATGACCCGAGCGCCACCGAGCCGCTCCCTGCTGCACTGAATGCCCAACCCGTGCCCCTCAAAAAAGGGCTCATGCACAGAAAAATTCTCGTCGTCGACGGGATAACAAGTTATCTCGGATCCGCCAACTTCACCCCCACCTCGCTCAAAATGCACGACAATTTAGTCGTGGGTTTGGCGCACACCGAGCTTGCCCACTTTCTACAAAATCCAAAGATTTCTCATTTTTGTTCTCAGGAAAAAGAGCTCTTTCTTCTCCCCTCCCACGAGGCTCTTGTGCGCCTTGCCACACTTTTAGAAAATGCACAAAAACAGATCCGCGTCGCCCTCTTCACCCTCACCCACCCGCGCCTTGCAGAGGCCCTCATCACAGCCCACCACAAAGGCGTCGACGTCCGCGTTGCGATCGACCACTACACAGCAGAAGGCGCCAGCTTAAAAACCCTAGAAAAGCTTCAAAACGCCGGCATCCCCCTGTTTTTATCGCAAGGAGCGCAGCTCTTCCACCACAAATGGGCGCTGATTGACCATGCTCTTGTGCTGGGCTCAGCCAACTGGACACAGGCCGCCTTCACATACAATCACGATTGCCTTCTGATCCTAAAAAAGCTGAAGCACAAAGAAAAACGCCAGCTTAAGAAATTGTGGGAAATCATTCAGTTAGAAAGCATATTGAATAATAAATAAATTTTGTTTATATCTAAATTATGTGGTCTTCGATTATAACGATGAGTTTTTCGCTATTCCTGCTGATGGACTCGGTGGGCAACGTGCCTCTTTTCATCGCCCTGTTGAAGGGATTTCCCCCGAAGCGCCAGCGCCGCATCATCTTGCGCGAGATGTTCATTGCGCTCGCCTTTGTGCTCCTCTTCAGTTGGGCCGGCGAAAGCTTTTTGCGTTTTATGGGGATCAGCACCCACACGACGATGATCGCAGGCGGCATCATTTTATTTCTCATCGCGATCCGGATGATTTTCCCTTCAGGCCGCGATCACATGCTCGAACAGCAACACAAAGAACCCTTCATCGTCCCTCTTGCAGTCCCTCTTGTGGCAGGGCCGGCCGTCCTAACCGCCGTGATCCTCTACTCGCACGACCACCCCTTTACGGTCACCTTCCCCGCGATTCTCATTGCGTGGTTCGTCTCCACGTTGATCCTATTTACAAGCTCACTCATCGCCCACCTGCTGGGCCCGCGCGGCATCACCGCCTGCGAGCGCCTGATGGGGCTTCTGTTAACGCTGCTTGCTGTCGAAATGTTCTTGAACGGCGTGAAATTGTGCGCCATTTCTTGAGAAAGCGTTAATTATAGAATAAAAACATTTTTATAGTTTTGCAATTAAAACTATGAATTCTATACTGTTACGCATGTCGAGGGGTAAAAACTTAAAGCTCATCGTAGCCTATGAAGGCACGCACTATCTGGGCTGGCAAAAAACGAACACGGGTAAAAGCATTGAAGAAACGCTGCAGCGCGCCCTCGAGCAGGTTTTACAAGAAAAGGTGACGCTTCAGGCAGCGAGTCGCACCGACCGCGGCGTGCATGCCGAAGCTCAGGTGGTGAATCTCTTCACGGCAAAAGACGTGGAGCTTGAAATGCTTGTGCGCAGCCTAAATGCGCTTTTGCCCAAGGAGATTTCTGTGCGAAAAGCGTGTTGGGAAAACGCCTCCTTCCACCCGACGCTGGATGCGACAGGAAAGGAATACCATTATTTTGTGTGCAACAAAGAGGCGCAGCTCCCCTTTTTTCGCCACTTTTCTTGGCACGTGCCTGCCCCTCTTGACCTAGGCAAAATGCAGCAGGGTGCTTTAGCCTTTTTGGGAAAACACGACTTTTCGGCGTTTTGTAATGAGCGTGCACTGTGGACACGCGGCGGCACTTGTGAGATTTTTGCGCTTGCGATCACCCCAATAGAAGGAGGGCGGATGAAGATTACCGTACGGGGCGACCATTTTCTGTACAAAATGGTGCGCAATATTGTCGGCACACTTGTTTATGTCGGGATGGGGAAAATTGCTGTGGAAAAGGTCGAAGAAATCTTAAAAAATCAAGAGCGCACACAGGCAGGCATCACAGCTCCCGCCCACGGTCTCTTTTTACACGAAGTCTTTTACAACAAAGCTCATCTTACTTAATAATCTGTCTATGATTTCAAGAAATGATCCTTGCTGGTGTGGGAGTGGAGCCAAATGGAAAAAATGTCATTTCCCAAAACTTCCTGAAGACCGTTCGGGTGAGTACCTCAAAAAATATGGCATTCTTCTCAAAACACAGCAGCAAATCGCGGGGATTCGAAGAGCGTGCAAGCTCGCTGCAAAAACTTTGAAAAAACTCTGTGAAAAAGCTCAAGCGGGCGTGACAACCAACGCACTCAATGAGCTTGCCAACCAGCTACTCAAAGAAGCAGGAGCGATTCCCGCTCCCCTCGGTTACGGATCGCCCCCTTACCCCAAAAGCATCTGCACATCCTTAAACGAGGTGATTTGTCACGGCATTCCGGATGAGCGCCCCTTGCAGGATGGCGACATCATGAACATCGACGTCTCCTGCATTCTAGACGGATACTTTGGCGATTGCAGCGCCATGGTGATTATTGGAAAAGTCCAAGAAGAAAAACAAAATGTCGTGGATGTCTCGTATGAATGCCTCATGCGCTCCATCGCCATTTTAAAGCCCGGCGTGCAAGTCTATGAAATCGGCACCGTCATTGAAAATTACGCGCGCGAGCATCACTGCTCCGTCGTCAACCAGTTTGCAGGCCACGGGATTGGCCTTGACTTTCATGAGCCACCCCAAATCCCCCACCACTACAATCAAGTGAAAATTCCCTTAATCGAAGGGATGACCTTCACCATCGAACCCATGATCAACGCAGGTGTGCGTGAAGCCGTCATCGATCCTCACGACGGCTGGACCGCGCGCACCGCCGACGGCAAACCCAGCGCTCAATGGGAGCATACCATTCTCATCACCGCCGCAGGACATGAGATTCTTACTCTCATTTAAGAGAACGGTTGTGTGAAATTGCCATGAGTTGCATATTGCATGGAAGTATGAAAAGCTTGTGAGTTTTCTATATGGCATTGAACGATGAAACAAAATTGGTTCTTTGGATAGGTATAGCGACCATAACAATCATGTTTGTTATCTGCATGATTGATAATATCTTTTTTTCGCCCAAGGTGTTTACATTTAAAACCTACTAAATAAACATCTAAAAATTAGAGGTCAAATGGAAGAGAAGTTTCACAAAGGATACACAGTTTTTCGAGTAATTGCAGTAGTATTTACTTGCGCTGTTTTATTTTGGATTGCCTCCTGCGATGCCAAGGTGGTTGACGTGGAACTACCGAATGGTGAGATGATGCTAATGAAAGAAAAATCTAAGCAAAAAAAGAGACAGGAAAAAATTAAGAAAGCTCTCTCTAGAATTGAACGAGGACAGGCCAAAAAAGGGGATGATGCGCTCTTTTTTGAATACCTTTCTGGATTTCATTGATTTAATATAGAAAACTTATGTGCACTATGAACATCTTATTTTACCTTATTGTTGGCGCAACGATGTTATGGGGAGTTTATTGGAGCGTTCCTCATGGCAAAAATTAATTAGGATAGGTTCACTCAAGACCAATTTGGGCTGTCTTCAGCCTTTTTTGGACTGCAGTCTTCGCAATGACCTGTAGCTTCAACAAAACGGCGAAGCGTTTGGCCTTCAAAATCGAAAGTTTCTGTTTCGGGCTTGCCATGTGCAAGATAACAATAAGCGAGGAAAAGTACGGGAACCGATCCATGGTAAATGGATTTTAACCAAAAGTTTACCTGAATGATAAGGTCCCATTGTTCCGGGCCTAGTGCACTCCTGATTTTATACCGGATATCCTGTTGATAATCGGCTTGAAGCCAAGCTTCCTGCACAAACGAAACAAAGGGTTTCCCATGCGATTCGAAAAAGCTGCAGGCAATCAATCCAACTAAAAGACAGGTCCCATAAAAGGGAGATGTGAAAATGCCTAAAAGGCGCTCGCCCGTTTCTTTCAAGAGCTTCACCGAAAATCCATTGACGACTCCTAAGATGAGACAAACGGGAACAAGAATGGCACGCGCAACCATGACCCCTAAAGTATAAAAAGGCGTCACTGCAATAAGCTGAAAATTGTCTTTATGTGAAAACCTTTCAACAAAAATTTCACCTGTCGGGCGATAAAAGGGATCGTGATAGTGCAGGTTTATCAACTCTCCCGTGGCTTTATTGCGCTTGTCCCACACGCGCGTAGTATCCCAATAACTCTCAGGAGAAGTTCCTGGCTCAGCAAAACAGGAGGCAGCCCGCATTGCTCGTAATTGGGGTTCGCAAAAGTTTGGAATGATCGAACACATAGGGCTGCTATTTTACTCCAAACAATCCAATTTTTTCAATGATACTAAAAAATTTACTATATACCAATCCGCAAAAATAATCCAACAAACTGCAGATAGCTTTTGCCTGCGGGCCTTCGCCTTCACTCGAGACAACTTTCCTCAAGTTGCCGTCTCGCTCCAGGCTTTGGTCCTCGGCAAAATCTATTGTGCATTTTGTAGCCTTATTTTTGCGGATTGGTATTACTGAAATTTAGAGAGAATGCCCGCCAGGGTGAGGAAGCCTTTTTCGAAGCGGTCGAGCGAGAAGTGCTCATTGGGTGCATGGATGTCATCATCGTCAAGGCCCATGCCGATGAGGGCCACTTCGGCACCCGAGGCTTTTTGTAGCTCATTGATGATCGGGACGGTGGCGCCACAGAGGTAGAATGTGCAGGGTGCTTGGAAGACTTCCTCCATCGCTGTGCGTGCGAGGTTGACAATCGGCGTGGAAGAGGAGACGCGGAAGGCGTGAGCACCAGGGAAAATTTCGCTACGGAGTTCAATGCCTTGGGGTGTCCGCTGTTGGATAAATTCGAGGATGGAATGCACGATTTTTTGGGGATCTTGATTTGGAACGAGCCGGCATGACAGTTTTGCTTCGGCTTTTGCGGGGATCACAGTTTTTACCCCAGGCCCTGAATACCCGCCCGAAATCCCGTTGATTTCAAGAGAGGGACGCAGGGCATTTGCTTCCTTTGGAGAAAAGCCCTCTTCTGTACTAAAGGCTTTCACACCAAATTGTTTTTGGTACTCTTCGCGGTTGAAAGCAAAATCCACCTCCCCATGTTGGAATGCGGCAACATCATCATAAAATCCGGGAATGGCGACACGCCCCTTTTCATCCCACAAACTCCCTAAAATGGATGCGAGCACTCGGTTGGGGTTCAGGGCAATTCCCCCGTGAATACCCGAATGTAAATCGGTGGAAGCGCTCTTAAATTCTACAGTGAAGCAAACAAGTCCGCGCATGCCCAACGCGATGGCCGGTTTGTCGGCAACAAGTAAGCCGAAATCATTGATGAGGAGATGGTCGGCTTGAAGCTCCTTGTGGATGTGGGGAAGAAGCCCACTTGTCCCCTTACTTCCCGACTCTTCTTCTCCTTCGATAAAAATCTTTAGGTTGACTCCCACCTTTTTGGCGAGCTCCAAAAACGCACGAACCGCTGTAAGGGCATAAAAACACTGCCCCTTGTTGTCAGAA
>CAZLDZ010000032.1:0-11426 GCA_964558435.1 uncultured bacterium | reverse complement strand
CAGTTTCACTTCGACTTCGGTGCCATGCAGTGCATGTTTGAGATCGGCAATTTCAAGCCGCATCTCTTCAAAGACGAACTGATCACGGTTTTTCTCTTCTTGCCAGGCGGTCATTTGTGAGCTGCAACTGGCAAGAAGAAGACTGAAAAAAATGAGAGAAAGCAGGTGCATTATCTCTGGAAAATTTTAAATTCTGCGCGTCGATTTCTAGACCAAGAATCTGGACCATGTCCAAGATCTGCAGGTCTTTCCTTTCCATAAGAGATTGTATGAATCTGATTGAGATCCGCACCTTTTTTCACGAGAAGCGCACGCAGAGCGTTTGCTCTTCGAGCTCCCAATGAAAGGTTATAAGCTTCAGGTCCACGTTCATCGCAGTGACCTTCAATCACAACATAAGTATTGGGGTGATCTTTGAGGTAGAAAGCAATGCGATCAGCCGCAGCTAAAGAATCTTTGCTGCGCACAGTAAAATCATCTGTATTGAAGTGAATGCTGCGGAAAAGTCCAGCAAGCTCAGCTGTGGGAGAGCGGAATTGGTCGATGTTCGGGATGCCACTTCCGGGTTCACCTAAACCGTATTTAGACTGAGGGATAGCGCCATCCGCGAACTGGGATTTGAGATCTTCATCGCGCAGCGGAATGAAATCTTCCTGAGAAGGACCTGCGAGTTCATCGGAAGCAAGGCCATCACTTCCCCAGAGGGATTGTGAGTTTTTGTATTTTAGGCTCGCCGAGTTATTGGAATCGTCCCAAACGCCTTTTTTTTTGCCGCATCCTGTCGCAAAGATCGAAAGGATTCCGCATAATGCTGTGATCCACAAAGTATGCTTTTTCATGTTTGTCCTTTATTTTTTACCTCGGGCCCCAAGTCGGATAATGCTTTTTCCCTTGGCCCTTGGTGATTTTCATTGCCTCTGGCTGATGAAGATTGACGACATAAAGTTCAGATGAAGAGGCATCGGTTGAGTTAAACACGATGTGCACACTATCTGGTGCCCAGGTAGGATTTTCCTTATTACCTGGCCCTGATGTGAGCTGCCTTTCTTCTTTAGCCGCGAAGTCGTAAATCCATATCTGCCGTATTCCATTTGTTTTAGCACTATAGGCTAATTTTCTTCCATCAGGAGACCATGAAGGGCAAGAATTTTCCCGATTTTGTTTAGAGATCAGCTGTGCTTCTGAGCGTTTTCCCGAAGCTTGCACAGGGATGACATACACACGCATCTGCCCATCTTTATCGGAAACAAATGCCACCTTTGAACCATCGGGGCTAAAAGTAGGAGAAGCTTGCGTCGAGTGGGGATATGAAAAAAGCTGAACCGGCTTCCCTACATCGCCCGTTTTTGGGTTAAAAGGTTGTAAAAACAGATCCGATCTTCCTCCAGCGTCACAAATGAACGCTACTTTATCACGCCCCGGGGAAATGGCCGGAAGAAGTTGATTGCCGCGCAGATCGATTAGGCGTTTTCCAACTCCTTCACGCAGAGATGCTAAGAAAATTTTTGGTTGTCCTAATTTATAGGAGACGTATAAGAAACGGTCATTAGCACCAGGGTATTTGGCATTGGAAGAAACAAAAACAGGTGTCACACAATAACTTTTTTCATGCGTAATTTGACGTGCATTATGTCCGTCCCAATCAATTTCCCAAATTTCAGAAGTCCAGTCTGCGCTATCCTGTTTGACTTGCATGGCAAACAAGATCTTCAAACTCGCAATTCCTTCCTTATTAAAAAGGGCTTTATAAAGAGAATCGGCCAGACGATGGATTTGACGGCGGTCATGGCTCAAATCCCCGGAAAGGGGGATATCTGTGAACTGTTTTAAAGCCCCTGTCTGCGTTGAAAGAGCGTAGGCTGACAACACTTTTCCCGAGATCGAAACTTTAATGACGCTGGCAACGCCAAAATTTTTCCACAATGTTGGAGAAAATGCTTCTTTTACATCGGAATGCGCTAAAATTTTTTCCTTCTGCTCATTGTAGGCTAGCGCCTTTGTCATGCCGTTATAATTAAAATCGTAAGCTAAAATCGATTCCAACTGAGAGGTATAGCCTTTGTCCAAGGAAGTATCAGAAGAAAACTTGCCAATGTAAATAGGAGACAAGGAGCTTGCTGTTGATAAGTGGACACGGATCTCTTGTTCATCCGCATGAGTAAAAACTGCGCAGCATACAGATACAAAAAAAATAAAAAACTTCATAGCTCATTACAAAAGGTTACGATGAAAGTTTCTTGTTTCTTCTTTCCCGAGGGAGCAGGAAAGCGCAAACGCGGAAGACTTTCTTCAAGATATTTCCTATTTTTCTCACTTTCTGCTTTTAAGACCAGAAGATTTACAAGACTCCCATCCTGTTTTAGTGTGAGTTGGATCTTCACTTCACCAAATTCTGGAAGGTTGAGCACTTGTTTGAGATAACCGACAAGAGTGGCTTGGTAGCTTCCATCGGATTCTTGAAAAGAAGGTGCTGAAGCTGGCATCCCGCGCGGTTTTTTAGTGGGAATCTCTTCAAGACGGGATAGGCTCTCTTCGAGATCTTGCAAAAGCTTTTGTGCCATCCGCTCCCTTTGCTCAGGTTCTTTTTTCTTTTCGGTTTTGGGCTTTTTGGTTTCTTTGACTATCTTTTTTTCTGCGATGGGAGGAGCTTTTTTTTCTTGAGCAGGTTTTTTGGCAGGAACGGGGGCCGCTTCAGTGCGCGCTGCCACAACCGTTTCTTTTGGGGCAGGCGCGTAGTGCACCGTTTTTACAATCAGCGGTTTAGATTGTTCTTTGTGCACGGGCCGCGAGAAAGCAGTATACAGAAAAAAAAGACAGTGGGTGGTGCATACGAAAAAAATGATTCTCTTTTTTACTTTATCCATTGAACCTATCCAACTAAATCCTCTCTTGATCTTTTGGCCATTTTGGGTGTCTTTTCAAAATTTTTCCTCAGCTGTAGTTTCTCCAATACTATCTTCGGAAAAATTTTGAAAATCCACCTCAAAATCTTCCAAAATCTCATTGAGAGCCTTTAGTTGGATAGGTTCCTAGTTCGGCTGCAAAATGATGTCCAGCTGTTCAAAGCCTGCCAGTTCAACAGCGTTTTTTACAGTTTGATAGGTGCCAAAATGCGCTTTTTTATCGTGAAACAATTGAGGAATTTTCTGAGGATGGACCTTTTTTGCCTGTTTCAGAAGAACAAGGAGATCTTCTTTCGAGACAAGTTTGCTATTGAACCAGATGCTATCATCTTCGCGCACGCGAATGGTCACGGGGCTCCCCTCTTGCACCACGGCCATCTCTTTTGTGTCTCTTTGCGCACCCGTTGCCAGCTGAATCCTGTCGAGCTCGAGCATCGGCGCAATGATGATGAACATGATGAGGACGACGAACACCACATCAATCAAAGGAGTGAGATTGATTAAATTTTCTTCTGAGGCGCTTCCTCTACGAGAACGCATGTTAGACTTTCCTATACTGAAGCTCAACCGTCGATAAAAGATTTGAGAGAAAATCCTCCATATCAGAAGCAAGGATATTGAGAGAATTTTTCAAATGATTGTAAGAAATGAGAGCGGGAATGGCAATCACAAGACCGAGTACCGTCGTCGCAAGGGCTGTGGAAAGACCCCCTAAAATGGCTGAGTTAGAGCTGATGCTTGCGCCGCCATGCAATTCAGAAAATGTGATCAAAATCCCCCAAACGGTTCCAAGCAAACCCAAAAAAGGAGCAAGCGTCACAATCGTCGAGAGAATAAAGAGATTTCTTTCCAAGGATTTGGTCTGATGCGAAATCGTCGTCATCACATGGGACTCGATGATCTTCAAATCCTCAGACGAGAGAAAAACAGCTCCTTGTTCGCCTTCCTTCGTCGTGAAAAAGCGGTTTTTATTGAGGATTTCAAGAGTTTTTTGCTTTAAATCTTGAAAGATCTGTCCAAAAGGATGAGGAACCGATGAAGAGAAAGGACCCGGAAGATCAGCCATATCAAGTGAAAAAAGCGGACGCTTATTTTCCTCTAAAGCTCTTTGAAACTCACTAGACACTCTTTTAACATTCCGTGTGACCCAGGCCTTATGCAAAAGCACAATCCAACAAATCAAAGAAAGCAAGAACAACCCAAGAAAAATGAGTTTCCCAAAAAAATCGGACTGCGCATAAGACGAGAAAAAAATATTGGAAGCGGCGAGCATGAGTTTATCTTATGAAAAATTTCCCCGTTCGTCAAGGTAATACCAAATGCGGAAAATAACTTCATAAAGTGGATATGAATTTTACTGAGGACCAAAGCCTGGAGCGAGGCGGCAACTTGAGAAAAGTTGTTCCGAGTGAAGGCGAAGGCCCGCAAGTAAAAGGCAAGTTCAATTTGTGAAATTATTTTTCGCATTTGGTATAATTGCATCACTGGGCAGTCAGCTGTTCTAAGGTAAAATCCAAGAAGTCTTTTCCTCTGTATTGAGCTTTAATCTCTTCCCGTTCCCGTTTATATCTTTCAATAACAGGGTCCTTGCCTTTGGGTGAAAATGAGGCGAAATGTGGCAGTGAAAAGTTATTGATGGTTGGATCTGCAAATTCTCTTCCATGCTCTTCTGCACGGAATTTGAGTGTCGAGAGAAACGTTTCCATGTGTGGATTGTTTTCTGTGTTGGTCCAATGTTTCCATTCAAAACAGGAAGAATTTTTCAATCCAAATCCAAAAAGCATCCCGAGAACTATCGAATCACTATACCAGACAAAAGAGCTATCATTTTGTATATTTATAGCTTCTTCAAATGGATCAAAGTCGTCGCCAATGTGCTTTTTGAAGAACGCGTAATGTTCCTGAAATAGCAGGGCTGTTTGTAAAATATTCACAAAGTAAATTTCTTGCGTCTTTGCACCCGGCTCTCGATCTTTTTTAAAGAGAAGGTATTTAGAAATGGGAAATTGAGATTGGATTTTCTCCCATTTTTGCCAATTTTCGGGCAAATCGTAAGCCTCAGAATGAATAATAAGATCCTTTTTTTCTTCTTCAGACATATTAGCAAGCCACGCATCTATTTCTTCATCAGTAAAAAAAGTCAGGACAATTACAGTGGCAGGCTTTGTTCCCAACAAGGTGTAAATGGCAGATTCTTTAAACATCACATCCCGAAAAAACTTTTCCATCCATGGTCGATCTTTGGGATCAATTTTTATGGAAGTTGTTGTTGTGTGATTTTTTGCTTCGTGTTTTTCACATGAAAAAAAAGTGAGTAAAGAAAAGATTGCAAAAAAACTGAAACCTGTTTTTACACTGTGAAGCCATCGTAACCTGTGGAGGCCTACTATGTTTAATCGAATCATCCTTTTAACCTGGTCATGCGTTTTGTTACTAAGCTGTAAGAATGTTCATGCTCTTGATGATAGCGAAGAATCTGTTTTTACGCAGAGTGAAAATGCAACCTTTGAGGAAAATTGTGTTTTGGGTGTGATTTCCAAAATTTACATTAATCCTGAAAAAATTCTCTGTGACGGGCATTCTTGTTATCTTCTTCTTTCTGCAAATGAGCGATTTCCATTAGTGGATTTGCAAAAAGATCAAAATGGATATTTTGTTGTAATTAACTCTCATAATCACGAATACAATCCATTACTTGAATATGCGTTCAATACTGAAGTTACAAGACCTTGTCCGCTGTGTGAAACTGAAGGCTACATCGCTGGTATGTGCAAAAATGAAGAGTGTCCAGCTATACAAAATCGAAAAAATTACGATGAGGAAAGAGCAAGAAAAAAGGAAGCATACAAGAAAAAGAAACAGCAGGAGAAAAATTAACTTTTTTTCTATGGGTGCCCTTAAAAACAGGATTAACACGATCGCCGCTTCGCGGCGGCACGATCCGCTCCTTACGGAGCGGGCACGATAATTTTTCTTCATCGTGCCGCGGCCTTTGGCCGCGATTGTGCGGGCGAAGCCCATCGTGTTAATCCTGTTTTTCTTTCTTCTTATTGCTCTGTGGTTCTTATCTCTGTGGTAAAATTCTTTCTGAACGGACACATGGACATGAAAAATACCAAAAGCACTTTATGTTAATTGATACGCATGCGCACTTGACGATGGAGCCCCTTGTAGGGGATGAATCTGTTTTGGAGAGGGCGCGCCAGGCTGGGGTGGAGCGTATTGTCAACATTTGTACAGATGCCAAGAGCTTGCATGCGGGGCTGGCGCTTGCCAAGCGCCATCCCAAGAGCCATCCATGGGTTTTTAATACGGCTGCCACAACGCCGCATGACGTGCAAAAAGAGGGTGATGTTTTTTTTTCTGACGTTGAAAAAGCGGCTGAATTTCTTGTCGCTATCGGCGAAACAGGGTTAGACTACTATTACGAACATTCTCCTAAAAAAGTGCAGCAGGAGTTTCTTAGTCGTTATCTTTTGCTTGCTAAAGAAAAAAACCTGCCTCTTGTTTTTCATTGCCGAGATGCCTTTAATGACCTTTTTTCCATCACTTCTGAAATTTACGGGAATTGTGCTGCAGTCCTGCATTGTTTTACGGGGACTCAAGAAGAGGCAAAGCGGGGTTTAGATCGGGGTTGGTACATCTCCTTTTCGGGGATTCTCACCTTTAAAAAATCGGAAGAATTGCGACACATCGCAAGCTATGTTCCTCTCGATAAGATTCTTGTCGAGACAGACGCTCCCTATCTTGCTCCCCAAAGTAGGCGCGGAAAAACGAACGAGCCTGCATTCATTCGAGAAACCTTGGCTGTTCTTGCCGCATGCAAAAATCTCACATCCGAAGAAATGGAAAAAATCACGTGGGCTAATGCGGAAAAACTTTTTCCTTTTTCAAAAGCCAAAACATCGGTTTAATACTTCTAATGACTGTAAATGTTGAATCGAAACTTCCGCGCGCATTTATTTGGCGACGACTGCACTCTTTAATGGGTCTTTGGCTCGTGTTGTTTCTCATGGAGCATCTTCTCGTCAATTCACAAGCCGCGCTCTTTTTAGGGGATAGTGGAAAAGGTTTTGTCGAGATGGTCAACTCCATCCATAACCTTCCTTACCTTCCTGTGATTGAATTTGTCCTTTTAGGGGTTCCTATCTTCATCCATCTCGTTTGGGGTGTGAAATACCTTCTAACAAGCAAGTGCAATACGCGTAAAACGGATGGATCTACTCCCTCTCTTCCCGAATATAGCCGTAATCGCGCATTCACGTGGCAGCTCATCACGTCATGGGTTTTACTTGTTGGTCTGATCGGCCACATCGTCAAATTCCGTTTCCTCGATTATCCCGATGCGCTCCACTACGGCACAGCAACCCACTATTTTATTCCCCTAAAAGTCGACAATGGCCTTTATACGGTTGCTGAACGTTTGAAAGTATCGTTGTATGATGCCGAAGCTATCGCCAAGGAAAAAAGTCGCTTTGAAAATCGAAAAGATGAAAAGGCTCTTTTAGAGGCACGTGACGCGCTTGCAAAAAAAGAAATGGTGTGGCCAGAGAGTTTTTGGGAAGGACCCCTGCCTTCATCTTACAACAGCCAAAAAGCTGTGATTTTTACAGCGGCACAGAAGTTTGAAGAAAAGGCGCGCTTTCTTGTGCAGCTTGAAAAATATAAACTCTCGAAGCATGAAATCCTGGCTGTCTGCGAAGATTTCGGGACAGCTTCCTTGTTGAGTGTGCGCGACACCTTTAAAAACCCGATCTATGTTATTTTATACACGTTATTTGTGCTTGCGGCTTGTTTCCATGCGTTCAATGGACTGTGGACTTTTCTCATCACGTGGGGGATTGTGCTGCGCATGTCCGCCCAGAAAAAAACAGTCACCTTTGCCGTGGGACTTATGCTCATCATCACCTTCCTCGGACTCTCTTCCATCTGGGGAACTTACTGGCTCAATCTAAAATCATGAAAAAACCACCAAAAGAAGTCATTGTTGTTGGAGGTGGACTTGCAGGACTTGCCGCTGCGATGAAGCTTGCCGAAAACGGCTGTCATGTGAAAATTTTTTCTGTGACCAAAGTCAAGCGATCTCACTCTGTTTGTGCGCAAGGCGGCATCAATGCCGCGATGAATTTAAAGAATGAAGATGACTCTCCCTATGTCCATGCCTACGACACGATCAAAGGGGGCGACTTTTTAGGAGATCAGCCTCCCATTTTGGAAATGTGTCTTGCGGCTCCAGGCATCATCCGGATGATGGAGCGCTTTGGCTGCCCCTTTAATCGGACGCCCGAAGGTAATCTCGATGTCCGCCGTTTTGGGGGGACGCTTTATCACCGCACGGCATTTTGTGGAGCCTCGACTGGGCAGCAACTTCTTTATGCGCTGGATGAGCAAGTGCGCCGCTATGAAGTCAAAGGGCTCGTGGAAAAATTTGAAAACCATGAATTCATGCGTCTTGTCCTCGATGAAGAGGGAAATGCGCGCGGCATCGTCTTCATGGATCTCATCACGATGAAACTCGATGTGGCAAAAGCCGATGCCGTTGTTTTTGGAACAGGAGGCCCCGGCCTCATCTTCAAAAAATCGACCAATTCCACCTTTTGCACGGGCGCTGCCAACGGCCGCCTTTTTAAACAAGGCATGAAATACGCCAACGGGGAATTCATCCAAATCCACCCTACGGCTATTCCCGGCGAAGACAAGATGCGCCTCATCTCAGAATCTGCGCGTGGCGAAGGCGGACGCGTTTGGGTGTACGGCGATTCTTCCAAAACCATCACCACAGCTGACGGTGCCACGATCTCCTGCGGCAAAACAGGCGAGCCTTGGTACTTTTTAGAAGAACTCTACCCCGCTTTTGGCAATCTTATCCCGCGTGACATCGGTTCCCGCGAAGTGCTGCGCGTGTGTGAACTTGGCCTCGGTATCGAGGGCAAGATGCAAGTTTTTCTCGATGTCTCCCATCTTCCTTCCGAAATTCACCATAAGATCGATTCTGTTCTCGACATTTATCAAAAATACACAGGGCAAGACCCACGCAAAGTCCCCATGAAAATTTTCCCCGCCGTGCACTACTCCATGGGAGGAGCGTGGGTGGACTGGCCGGCTTCCGATGATCCGGCTCGTTTCTCCCGCTTCCGGCAAATGACCAACATCCCCGGCTGCTTTCAAGTCGGAGAATCGGAATTCCAGTACCACGGCGCCAATCGACTGGGCGCCAATTCTCTTACCTCCTGCATTTTTGCAGGCCTCGTCGTAGGAGGAGAAATCCCCCGCTACTTAGAAACTCTTAAACAGAGCTGGGGAAATCTTTCGCCTAAAATGTATTCTGAGGCCCTTGGCAAAGAAGAAGTCTTAAAACATGACCTTCTCACAAGAAGTGGCAGCGAAAACATCCACAAGCTCCACGATGAGCTTGCAGAATGCATGATCCGCAACGTCACTGTAAAACGCGATAACCAAGGCCTCCAAGAAACTCTGAACAAAATTAAAGAACTACGCGAGCGCAGTGCCAACATCTCGCTTTCTGACCGTGGTCAAAACGTCAACCAGACTTACACCTTCGCCAACCAGTTTGGTCCGATGCTCGAACTTGCACTCGTGATCACGAAAGGCGCGCTGCTGCGCAATGAATTTAGAGGAGCCCATTTTAAACCCGAGTTTCCCGAGCGTGATGATGAAAATTGGCTCAAAACCACCATTGCTACAAGTGCTCCGGATGAACCTGAAATCAGCTATGTGCCCGTTGACTTAAGGTACTTAAAGCCGGTAAAGAGAGAGTACGCAAAAGCCAAAAGAATGAAGCCCACGCTGGAGAACCTTCCCCAAAATATCGTATTGCCCGTATGACGAAAACATTTACCTTGAGAGTATTTCGCGGCGTTCCCCAGCACCAGTACTGGGAAGAATTTGAGCTCAATCTTTCCCCCTTTTTTACCGTCATCGGGGCTCTCATGGAAATCCAAAAATCTCCCATCAACAAAAAAGGGGAGAAGGTCACCCCCATCGCCTGGGAACAAGGGTGTCTCGAAGAGGTCTGTGGCTCCTGCTCCATGCTCATCAACGGAAAACCCCGTCAAGCCTGCTCCGCTCTCATCGATAAAATCCTCGAAGAGACAAAACGCTCCACCATCACACTTGCACCCTTTACGAAATTTCCCCTCATCAAAGACCTGATCGTCAACCGCGACAGCATGTTTGAAAGCCTAAAACGGGTCCGTGCCTGGGTCGAAGTCGACGACTCCTTTGACCGGGGCTTTGGTCCCAAAATCGATCCCAAAATCCAAGAACAGATGTACCTACTTTCCACCTGCATGACCTGCGGCTGCTGTAGCGAAGCCTGCCCCCAGGTGAACAAACAGTCGAAATTCATGGGCCCCGCCCCCATCTCCCAAGCGCGCCTTTTCAACGCCCACCCCGTCGGGAAACTCACCCAAGAAGAGCGCACCCGTCCCCTCATGGAAGAAGGCGGCGTGAGCGACTGCGGAAACGCCCAAAACTGCCGTGAAGTCTGTCCTAAAAAAATTCCTTTAACCGAATCCATCGCCGTCATGGGGCGTCAAGTCGTCAAACAAGCTCTGAGCGATCTCATCAGCCTGCCCGACAGAAAGAAGTAAGTAAAGTTTTTAGTATTATTTATTTAAATCACGAAAACCTGTATAATTTTTGCTATGTCATTACCTGTTTATGGAAAAGCTTTAAGCCCTTTAACGGCTCCAGGAATGCGGGGCCATTTTCTTTCCTTTGTGGATGGCCGTGACCTCATGCCTGTTTCGCGGGAACATCGCGATCTCGTCCATAAACGCATGCTCCAGATTGCGGACCAAGCGGTCCTCGGTGGAGGTCCTCTTGCTGATCGTTTTTACGTCGCCTGTACGCTTCCCGATGGCACACGGCTTGACCATAAAGATCTGAAGCAGATTTCCGCTTGTTTTCAGGCAGTTTTTTGGCATGTACGCGACTCTTTGCCCACAAAATTAGAACAACGCGCATTTCAGCCTGTCCTAGACCTTAATTTATCAAAGCATGGGCTCCACGAGAGTTTACTGCTCGCATCACGCATTACGCATGCGGAAGCGATTATGGCATTTCGATCCATACTCAATTTTGGTTTGAATGCCAATGTGAACACAGCTCAAGAGGTGGATGCGTGGATACAAGAACATCCCGAGCGGTTGCAAGAAGTGAGAGATCTTACGATTTACCTATCAATACACCATCGGATGCTTCATCCCAAAATTGGTAAATTCACTGGGCTTACAGCTCTAACGATAGGTATGTGGATTAGCGCGCTGCCTCTAGAACTTGGACATTTAACCAAGCTTACATATTTGGAGTTAGCTAATTGTATGTTCCGGGCTCTTCCTGAAAAGATCCTTCTGCGCCTTCCAGCTCTCACCCAGTTGCGGGTCCTAAATAATAACTATACGATTCGTGTGCTTCCAGATGCCCTCTTTCGCAAGCTCTCACACACGTGGGGATGCATTCTTATGCAAGAATTAGTGGGGATGTTTCAAGCGAAAACCG
>CAZLDZ010000031.1:0-11445 GCA_964558435.1 uncultured bacterium | reverse complement strand
GACAGTGCGCTGACTGAAGCACATTATCTTTCTAACATCGCCAAAAAAGTGTATGTTTTTGTCCGCAAAGATCAGTTTAAAACCGTAGATGAACTGCGCAAGAAAGAGGTCTTTTCCCATCCCAATATCGAAGTGCGTTTTCAGACAGTCGTCGAAGAAATCCAAGGCGATGGTCAAAAAGTTACACATCTTCTGGTGAAAAACCACAGTGGACAAGAAAAACTTGCAGTGGATGCGCTGTTTCTCGCGATCGGGTCCACACCCAACACAGAGCTTTTTCGCGGGCAACTTGAACTAGACACGCATGGCTACATTGCCCTTAAAAAACAGCAAGAAACCTCTGTCCCCGGCGTGTACGCAATCGGTGACGTCGTCGACCCTGAGTTCAAACAAGCCATCACAGCCGCAGGAGATGGCGCAAAAGCATCTTTACAAGCACAAAAAGACCTGACTAAATTTGCCCAGAAAAAAGAGAACAAAGTTGTGAAAAAGGCGCTTGAAAGCCTCTCTTCCAAAAAAGAGCTTACGCAAAAAATTCAAGAAGCGCGCGGCCCCATTTTCCTCTACTTTTACGCCACGTATTGCGGACCTTGTAAGGCTTTCTCTCCCTACTTTGAGCGTTGGGCAGCAAACTACAGCGAAAAAGCCTCATTTTTCAAAGTGAACACCCAAGAAGCTCGGGATCTTGTGAACGAATACGGAATTCAGATGATCCCCACTCTCATCATCCTAGACCAGAACGGCAATCTCCTCCACCAAAAGAGCGGCTCGCAAGAGCTCTCCAAAATCGGCGCCCATCTAGAAGCCATGAAAGACCAAGATACGCTAGATATGCGCGCCCTGCGCTAATCTTTTTTTTAATTTTGTGCCAAAATCCTCAGATCGGCACAATGACTCCTCATGTTTAAAAAGTTAATCTTTCCAGTGAAGTCTGAAGAGTGGCGTCTTTTTGGACTCATGTTTTTTGTGGTCTGCCTGGTAAATATTAATTTTAGCATTTTGCGCAGCGTGCGGAATGCTTTGGTGGTGGCAGACACGGGTGGAAGCGCGGCATTTATTCCCTATTTTGAGCTGTTTGGGACGTTCCCTGCTTCAGTTCTCTTAACATGGGGTCTGACGCGGTTCATGCGCTTGTTTTCTCCGCGCTTTATCTTTTCTCTTGTGATGGGCTTTTTTTTAGCCTTTTTTCTGGTCTTTGCCTTCTGGATTTACCCGCATCGAGAACAGATCCATAGCCTCCTTGAAAGTAAGCTGGGCCTGCTTTTTGGGTTGACGCGCTTCAAAGTGGTGTTTACGCACTGGCCCGACATGATTTTCTACATCATGGCGGAACTCTGGAAGGTGGCGCTCCTTTCTGTGATCTTTTGGGGGTTCATCAACCAAAATCTTTCGATGGATAAAGCCAAGCGTTTCTACCCTCCCCTGATGTTGGGGAGCAGTATTGGGGCCATTCTTGCGGGGCCGATCACGGTGTTTTGCACGTCGCACATGAGCTGGAATTTTTTTGCGCTTTCTTCTGAACGCTGGCAGCACTCTCTGTATCTTTTGACGCTCTTCTTGCTGCTTTGTGGGCTGCTTTCTGTGGGGGCGTTTTCCGCATTATTTAAGTTGCTCAAAAAAGAAGAGCTTCCCCCCCTTGAGGCGCAAGAAAAAGAGCCGTTTTCACATAAGCTTTTAACGTTGACATCGAGTTTGCGCTACCTTGCTAAATCGCGCTATTTGAGCGCCCTTCTATTGATCGTGGTTGCCGAATACGTAGCCTACGCTCTGGGTGAGCTTGTCTTTTTGGAAACGCTAAAAGAGATGTATCCGGCGCCCTCCGATTACTGCAGATACATGGGGAATCTCACACTCTGGACGGGGGTTCTTACAGCTTTTTCGGCGCTTGTGCTGACGCCGTATCTTTTGCAGACGTACGAGTGGAGCCGCACAGCATTCATTACCCCTTTTCTTCTGGTTGTGATGACTTTTGTCTTCTTTTTCGTGGTGATTTGCGGGAAAGCGGGAATTTCTTTGGGAGCCGCTCCCTTGCCTCTGGCTGTGCTCTTGGGGAGCCTGCATTTTGCGATCGGAAGAGCATCCAAATACACGCTTTTTGATGCGACCAAAGAGCTCGCATTTATTCCTCTGGATCAAGAAGGACAAATTAAGGGAAAACTGATCATCGATGGGATCGGCTCGCGCATGGGGCGCGGCGCCTCCTCTTTCTTGAGTATTTTTCTATTTTTGCTGATCGGCGGCCCCGGAGAAAGCGCGCTTTTTGCCGGGATTTTGGCTCTTGCTTTTGCACTCATTTCGCTTCCAGCGGCGCGTTCGATTGGAAGGGATTTTAAACAAATTACTCAGGAGAGCACATGAAAATCACAGTAAGGTTTCCTCAAGTGACGAAAATGGAAATTTCCACAGCTGTTGAATGTGACGGTACCTTGAAAAACACACAAGCAGAAGTTTTAAAAGCTTTTTGGCGCAGTTTTAAGGTTGTTTTTCCTCAGATCCATGTGCACGGCGATGTAACTGGGGTTTCTTTACATGATGGGGATAAACCCATTTCCTCAGATCAAATTTTACAAGAACGCCTCAAGACAACAACCGCTTTTCAAGTCACATTCTTAAAACATGCCTCTTCAAGTGCTGGGCATCAGTCTTGATACCCAAACGCGCTGCTATCACTACCACAGCGCGCGCGATGTGATCGCAATCAAGTTTAAGTGCTGTAACACGTACTATGCATGCTACGCTTGCCATGAGGCTCTCGCAGGGCATCATGCCCAAAAATGGGCGCGCTCTGAATTCAATGAGCATGCAATTTTATGTGGGGCATGCCACAAAGAATTGACCATTCAAGACTATCTTTCTTGTAGCAGCTCTTGTCCTCACTGCGGGGCCCTGTTCAATCCAGGATGCAAATCCCACTGGAACCTATATTTTGATTTTGAGTAAATTGACCTTGCATGCACATTCCATACCTTTTCAAGGGTGTCATCATCGGGTTTTCGATTGCAGCTCCTGTGGGAGCAATCGGGCTTTTATGCATTCGGCGCACGCTGCAGTACGGGCGTTTTTCGGGTTTTTTTTCCGGGCTTGGAGCCGCTGTTGCTGACACTTTCTACGGGTGCATCGCGGCGTTTGGACTGACCTTGGTCTCGGATATCTTGATTAAAGGCCATCTTTGGTTGCGGATTATCGGGGGGATCTTTTTGATTTTTTTGGGGATCAAGACCTGTCTGACAAAAATGGTAAAAAGAGACGATCTTGTCCAAAGACGCCATTTTTTTGGAGATTTTATCTCAACACTTCTTTTAACACTCACCAACCCGATAACCTTTCTTTCCTACATTGCGATTTTTGCAGCAGTCGGGCTTCCCGAAGCGGAGTACTACTACAGAGATGCGTTTTGCCTCATTCTCGGGGTGTTCTTCGGGTCTGTCATCTGGTGGCTTTTGCTCTCAGAAGGTGTCACCCTTTTTCGCAAACAGGTCACTCCCCGCATCATGAAATTGATCAACCAAATTGCGGGGTGCTTAATTGTCCTTTTCGGTCTGGCCGCCTGGGCCAGCATTTTCGTGAAGATTTAAGCGTACTTCTTGCATAGGCGCGAAAGAGCAAAAGCGGCGATGGCAAGACCAAAGTCGCGCAGGGCAATGTCAAAATATTTGCCCGTCATGAGAAGGTTGAGCACAATCACAAGCAGCCAAATAACCACGATGTTAGAAAAAATCCGCGGGCGATAGATCATGCCGATCCCGACAATCACTTCGATGGCTCCTATGATCATCATGAAATATTGGTCGTTTTCGCCAAGAACTTTGTAGGCAAGCGGCGAAAGATAATTCATCCAGTCAGCCATCACAAAGAAAAATTTATCCAAGCCGGCCACAATGGGCGCTATGATGAAAGCGAGCTGAAGGATACGGAATGCCTGATAGGCTGGATCCTTGGAAAAAAATTGCTTCATAAAACGAGCCTCCATTTTAAGTTTTTTAAATAGAGGCTTTTATATTTTTTTGACAACTATTTTCTTAAAATACGCAAGCCTACAATTACAGCCAGCGCCATAAAAGGAAGAAAGAGGCGGGCAACCGAGGGTTTTTTAATGGGTGGAGAACAGAGTGCTTTTTTCAGGTTGTCCAACCACTTTTCTTGAATGCCTAGACTTTTATAAATCGTGGCTTTTTGCTGCTCGGAAACGGTGATGGGTTGAATCCCGCTTAACGCTTTGACTAAAGCTTCGGCATTGGTCACAGAAGGGCATAGCCCTCCCCGAACAAGCACATCTGGATAGGTTTCATGTGCTACCTGGATGGTAGGAATCCCCGAAAGGGCAAATAGGGGGCCCATGCTTGTTTGAAAATAGAGGGCAGCGTCGGCAACAACCATGATTTCCTGAGAAGTTTTATTCGAAAAACAAATGCGACGAGGTGCTTTTGGAGAAAGTCCGTACTTACGTATCCACACTTCGCAGGCATTCCAGTCTTCATTTTTCGCTTTTGCTCCTGGGTGCTGCTGTAAAACAACAATGAAGTTGGAGAGGTCATGACCTATATCGATTGCTTGCGAAAGAAACTGTAGAAAAGCAGGAAATGCCTTGTTGAAGTAGTTGGTATTATTTCCACCAAAATAGACGAGAATTTTTTGGCCTTCATCTGGGATCTGTAGATTAGAAAAAAGGATGTTACGCCAGAAAGACGCACTTCTGCGCTTCTCGACCATTTGCTCGGCTTGGGTGACTGGGTAATACCCAATCGCGACGCGTTTTTCGCGCGGAGCCGGGAATGTCCCATCCTGGACAAGTAAACTATTTGCACATAAAACTCTGTGGGCAGAAGACATGACGCGCGCAGCAACATCCGAATACCCTCCAGGAACAAATGGCTCTGGATTATCGTAGTAAGCAAGACGCAGCACTTGAGGGGCTTGTTCTGCAAACGCCCTCTGCAGCTCTTCATCAAAAGCATGCCCCACATCTGTCAACACAACGCGGGCAGAACATGCCTTGCTAATTTCTTGAGCAAGCGCCTGAAAATTCTCCTTCGATACTTCGGCATCAAAAGCAAGGTCAACAGTGATGTTGCGCTCCTCAAACTTTTTGAGAGCTGGGCCCGAAGCGCATACTTGAACTGGGCATCCTTGCTCAGTGAGTCTTTCTACAAAGGTGGCAAAGTGGTCGGCTGGCCCTCCATGGCAAGCAATGATACAAAGTGCTTTGGCAGCTACAGACATAATTCCCCCATTTTTGGCGGCAATATTAAGGAAAAGCGACAAAATTTTCGAGGAGAATTTTACCTCTAGTTGTACGGAAAATCGTTCAACTGAAAAATTCATTGCCGTGTATTTTGCTTGGTTTTATCCTTTTTAAAAAATCCTTGGCAAAGGAGCTTCCTCATGAAAAACTCCCCTACGCTTGTAGAGAGCAATGTGTCTTTTGAGTCTCTTAAAAAAACCAATGAGCATGGTGTCGAATATTGGAGCGCACGGGAGCTCCAAGACCTATTCGGGTATACCGAATGGAGAAAATTTGAAAATGTTCTTAGAAGAGCTATAGATTCATGTAAACAATCAAAGAATAACCCGAAAAACCATTTTGTCGGCGCCGACAAAATGGTCGGTCTTGGCAGCCAAAGCCAAAGGGAAGTACATGATTATCACCTTTCACGGTTTGCCTGCTATCTCGTCGCCCAAAATGGCGACCCTAGAAAACCTGAAATTGCCCATGCACAAAAATATTTCGCAATTCAGACACGCAAACAAGAGTTATAGTGATTTAAAACAAGATTGAGAAAATATGCAAGAAGGCTGCGCAGATTTTTTGCTCTGGAGCGAGCGGCCATTGTTCGAGAACAAGACGCGAGCGAAGACAAAAAAGATGCCGCAGAGCCGACGCAGCAGATTTTCTCAATGTTGTTTTAAATCACTATATCTGAAGAACTGGCTGCTGATCTCGAACGCCTGGAATTACGGAAACAAGCTTCTATCGAATTTAAAGCATTGTCTGGAGCAGCTAAAGAAGCTGGCGTGCAGAGTAAGATGTTCGGGCTTTTTCACGACGCAGGATACAAAGGACTTTATGGCGGACTTGGCGTGGACGCCATTAAAGCCCGTAAAGGCATTGCGCCTAAAGAACAGCTGATGGATCGGATGAATACGACCGAGCTGGCCGCCAACCAATTCCGCATGACCCAAACCAGAGAAAAGCTTAAAAAAGAAGGTGTCAATAACCCCAGAGATGCGATGGAAACTCATGAAACAGTGGGAAAAGAAGTAAGAGCCGCGATTGCCAAAATCGGTGGCACTCCTCCCGAAAATATCCCGCCTGCTGAACATATCAAAAAGGTAGAAAAACGACTAAAATCTGCAAAATCTAGATTAGTGATTGATATTGAAAAATAGTTTTTGCTAGTGAAATTTTTCCATCTAAATGTTATCCTGCTTTTTTTTAGGAGCTTTTTATGTTAAAAAAATATTTCCTCTTCATTGTTCTTTGCCTGAGCATTTTAGCCTTTGCGGGGCCGATTCAAGATCGACAAATGGATCCGAAGGCGCTCGCGGAGCTGGCTGCGGGCTTAAACATTGCACCAGACGCTGATCTCATTGCAGAAACCCAAAAACAGTGGCTGCGCAAGAACAAAGAGCGTTGGGAAATGGCGGAGCTTCCCGCAAAAGAGCGGGCTTTTGTCCTCAATTGGGCCAAAGAGCAGGGGCTTTTTACTCCCTGGAAACCCGCGCGCAAAACCTATGATACGGCTCTGATTTTGGGGGCTACGACTTCGCGCATGCAAATGCGTCTTGATTACCTCAAAGAATTGTGGCTGCAAGGGGTTCGTTTTCACGAAATTGTCTGGCTGACGGGAGATCGACCTCTTGACAGTCGCGTAGATGGTCTCATGGATCGCTGTAGCACAGAATCGGAAGCGGCTTTCGTGATATGGGAGGAAGCAGATCTTCCGGAGGAGATGAGCGATCTTGATGTGACTTTTATTGCAGTCCACAAGGTAATGGTGGGTTCTTCTTTAAAACGTCCCAATACCGAAGACACCATTCTCGCCTGGCTTGAAACAGACCCGCAACCTTGCACGGCTCTTTTTGTCTCGGATCAGCCTTTTTGCGGCTACCAGTTTGCCATCATCAAAACGTGCCTTCCAGAATTTGTGCCATTTGATCTTGTAGGGCAAGGCGCCGATCCGTCCTCACATCCAGCTGCTGCTGCCATCACCCTCGACACCATTGGACGCTGGATGTACCAAGAAGCGCTGTACCAAAAGAAGCTTCAAAAGTAATCATGTTTCCAAGAGCTCTTGCTCATCTGGAACTGAAATAAGGCGCCCCAGGTAATTTTCTTGCGAAACTACAGACTTACCTGTTTTTTCTTCCAATTCTTGCTTTGCATTATGTGCAATATTCCCGCCCATTTTTGCTGCATCTTTGTTTTCATCAAATCCCTGCGCATCTCGAGTTACTGCAATTTCCTTGGTTGCAGCTTCTCCAAGCATGGAAAAAATCAGCTCGAGATCGGTCATATGATCGCGTAAATTTTCTTGCTGAAGACCTTTGTGCTGTTTGTATTCCGATGGGGTCATCCCAAAAGTGGCTTTTGAAATTTCCGCGGTTAATATGGCATATTCGCGTTGAACCTTGATGCCTCTTTTGTCCTACTCATCTGTCAACTCTTCTCGGATGGCAATGCCACGCATGCGCTTTTCAATCCAGGCATCGCTGTACCCTTTGGCTTTGTAAATAGCACGTGTGCGCTGTGTGGCAAGTTCAGGATCTTCGATTTCTTTGATTCGTTCATATCCGACTTGTGCCAGCCATCGCTTGAAGGGTTCTGCTTTGGGGGATGGAATTGATTGAATAATGCGCAAAAGAGTTTCGGTGTTGGTGGTGTCTGTGCGGTACTTTTTCCCGTCACTAGACTCTAATTTCAGTTGTTCGATTTTTCCGAACAACTGAACAAAACCTTCATTATCAGATAGTTGCGTTTTTAATTCAGTCCAATAGCGGCTCGGGTCGGAGCTATCCGTTAAAACTCGGACAATGTCAATAATTGAAAAATACCATTCGCCTGCATGAAAAATTCGGCGGATCTGTTTGTCTTCAAAAACAACGAGTTTATTTTCGAAGTTTTCGTGCAAGACTATGAAGCAGAATTCTCAGCCATTACAAAAAAACAACCTGATGCTGAAGGAAGATTTGCCCTAGAAGCGGATTGGCAACCTCCTAACAAGGGGTTTTATCAGTTCATGGATGGCAAACCAACGGGCTTTGCAATTGTGGGCAAAACAGAGGAAGCTTTGTTTGATGTTGTAGAATTCTACATTCTCCCTTGTTTCCGAAAAAAGGGCTTCGGAAAGCTTCTTGCGTTTGCACTTTTTGATTTATTTCCTGGGCCGTGGCAAGTACGGCAAATTCCGACGGCCAAAGAAGCAATTGCCTTCTGGCGCGCGACCATCCATGAATATACTGGAGGCAACTTCAAAGAAGACGAGATACAAGATCCGCATTGGGGATCCGTATTGCGTCAATGTTTTAGAAGCAAAACGGTGTAAGTGATTATTGTTTCTTTTCTTCTTTGGGCTCGCCTGTAAGCGCTTTTTTTGAAAAGCCTTGCCCTTGTGCTGCATCGTGGATTTTTTGGATGTGAATGAACGCAGCTTCATTATGGATGGTCAAGGTGCCTTTTTCTAGCGTTGCGGCCTGTGTGGACTGATCGTAGGTTCCACGGTAGTGGAAAATGACTCGATCAGCGTGGGCAGGATAAACAGGAAGCAGGGTCAGAAACATGGCTTGCTTTTCTTTAAAATCCTGATCTGTACATTGAACCACGCCACCTTTTCTGCGCAGCTCCTCGGATGCTTTACGCACCTCTTCGTCGCACGTCACATGCACAACGGTCGTTCTATAGCTATACCAATTTCTGATGGAATCAAGGGCATTTTTGGCATGGGGTGTTGCCATCGTGGATCCATGCGCAATCGCGTATCCTTGATCCAACGCAATAGCCAAGAAAACATTGGAACAAAAATTAGAAGCATCACGCCAGTGTTCGTAGGCTTGCTGGGGAGTTCTTTTGCGTGATTCTAGGTCGGCTTTATACGTGTGGGCCATCCTCTGCATGCAGCTTCTATCAGGGTCGATGTAGGCATGCTCTGCATATTCTTTTGTGAGCAAACTCTCCAGTAAGGTGGATTTTCCTGCACTGGGGCCCCCTGCTGTAACAACGTAATCTAATTTCTTGGCTGCCTTGCCGAAGGTTTGAACTCTAAGCTCACAAAAATCTTTGAGAATCAATTGTAGCTCAGCAGCGCTGTACTTCTCTAGAAGCTTGCGCATCTGGGCAGGTGCAAAAAAATGCTCTTGGGGAACTTCTTGTAGAATGGCATCAAATTGAGAGCGCACATCATCTGCTGCAAGCACTGCAGCTGGTACGGGAACTGACGCGATAGCGGCTGTCATAAAAATTCCTCCTACAATCAGTAAATAACTCATCCATTTCATGGGCATATAAGTCCTTAATTGGTCGAAGAGGGGATTTTACAATAACACCCTCTTAGAATGCAGTAGATTTTCTCCATCTTGTGCAGTGATTACTTACATAGCATATTCCTGAATGGAGTGCTGTGATATTTCGGCCTCAGATATTTGCCATTTTTCCCATGGATAACAATTGCCTGTAACCGTCCTGCCTCGGCAAGTGCTATTGCCTCATGTTTGGTAATCCATGAGCTCGCAATTACGTCACCCACGAGAAATTCCGTGACGATGCGTTTTTTATTGGTATGAACTCCACGGATCTTGTTCACTTTGTTGTGTTCTTCCCGACCTTCTCTCCAACCTTCGTGTTTTTTCATCGCATCGAGCAGCTTTTCATATTCCTCATCGTTTAAAGAACGAATCGTTCGTTCCATATCGAATTTGGTGATAATCCGGATCGCTTTTCTATAGTTGATAACCTCCTGAGTGTCTGGCTGCCCGCGTTTTACTCCTGTATACGTTCTGACAAATTCATTGAGCGTTAAGTCAATGTACATGCTGCCTTCTTTTAAGCGTTTCGCTTGCGCCTTTCGCCCTGTAGCGTAATCCGGATAAACAGCAAACTTCAAACGCTTCCCTGGTGCATTTCCAGCCTGACCAATGGCACCATTACGTTTTGCAAAATCTCCCATCACGTGATTTCCGGGATTATTATTTCGCCATGAACGGGTACTTGCTTGATCTATGGGTTCTCCCTCATATCTTTTCCAGTGCTTGATCAGCTCATTCCCCTCTTCGTCATAATAAATTACGGAATTGTTAGATCCCTCTTTTGCGCTAATGTATTTCATAACGATCCGTTTAATTTTGAGTTTAATAATAAAAACGAACGTAAATTATGAAACAGTTCGTGCTTATTGACAAGTCATAATAAATAGAAGCGGTTTTTCCTTATAAGCTAAAGATGGCCTGAAAATTTGTAAAATTTAAGTTGAAAATTGAACCTACTCTCTGCATACTGCTTCGATAGTAGTGCATCCTGTCGGTAAATCATGAAACTCTGGCTTTTGTTTTTTGCGACCATATTCTCTCTGTGTGGCTGTCAGAGTAAAGACGATCAAACAAAGTCGTTGGATGAACTAAAACGAGGGTTTTTTACTAGGATTTTCGAGGCTGATGTAGAAGATGCTCCCTTCAATTTTACCTACGAATTTAGAACGGTTTTTTTCTCAAAAGATATTTTGAGCCTTTTCGGAATATTTGATGCATACACAAACTTCCCTCATGGAAGTGCACAATATGAAGGAAAGACATTTTGCAAGATCAATGGCCGATTTGAAGAGATTGCGCTTGCTGAATTATTTATCACAGCTGATCAGAAAGAATTCTTAAGAAGCTACTGCGAGCAACAGCTCAAAACAGAGGGTGCCTCTTATTTCTCTCATAAAGATCATTGGAAAAAGAGCCTTGAATTAGAAGATATCCGCACATATGTGATCGATCGTCATCATCTCATCATCATCTTTCAGCCTTATGTGGTCGGTGGTTATGCCGATGGCCCTTTTGTTGTGAAAATTCCCTTCGACCATCTGAATACCCATTGGAACGCAACAAACCGATTATCCTCCATGCTGAATAAAGTCATCGTTTCAAAAGCTTTTGTTTCTTCCTGGGATAAAGACTACGATGACTTCCTAGACGACTAAAAGGCACTTTAATAGACAGGCTATATCTTTCGAATGATCCCCATCATCTGTTTGCCGGCGCCGGCAAACAGATCGAATTTGATAAGGTTGCAACTCTATAGCAACACTCCTGTTACTCGTTTTTTCATCAGATGATTACTGGGTTACAGGCCCCGGCAACCCAATAATCATCTGAAGGAAAAACATCGGGCGAAAGCTCGAACCCCCAACCACAAGCAAAACTATAGCCTCGGCCCCACCACCACCAGCCCCCCCTCTCCCCGAGGGGGGG
>CAZLDZ010000030.1:0-11543 GCA_964558435.1 uncultured bacterium | reverse complement strand
TGTTATTTTTCTTCGGGGTTTTTCCTGATAAGCAGGATTTATGCAACGGTCTCAAGCTGATTCCAGAAAAAGATCGCAAAAAAGTTGCCGACGATGCATTCGAAGACCTTAAGGAACTAAATTTAAATCGCATTGCAGGATTAGGAGTTACAGAAAAAGAAGTAAAAGCTTGGCTTGACAAACGCGGGCGCTCCAGAATATAGAAAAAACATGCACCTTCCCCACTACAAGCTTCTGCGCTATTTAGCTAAATATGAATCTTCGACCCATTTGGGGATTTCGCATTCTGATTGTGAGCCGCTTGTGCTTGAAGAGTTGTTGTCGTTAGATAAGGGTGCGCATGACCAGTTCCATAAGCTTTCTTTGGGTTATTCTGCACCGCAGGGAAGAGGGTCGCTGCGTGCGCAGCTTGCGCGTGAATACACGCACATGAGTCCTGAGCACATCCTGGTGACGACGGGATCGGAAGAGGCACTTTTTCTCTGTCTGATGAATGCTGTCAAAAAAGGGGATCATGTGATTGTGCATGTCCCTTGCTACCAACCTTATTACGAGATCCCCAAAAGTTTAGGTTGTGAGGTAACGCTGTGGGCGGGGGATGAGGCAGAAGGATGGGATTTAGATCTTACAGATCTTGAGACGATGATCCAGGAAAATACGCGGCTGATGATTCTCAACATGCCCGCCCATCCTACGGGCTATTTAATGAAGAGTAAAAAGCTCTTCGATATTATTGAAATGGCGCGTGCACGCCGCATCCGGATTTTTTGTGATGAGACTTATTCGGGGATGGAATTCCATCCGCAAGAAGCGCTTCCTAAAATTTGTGATGTTTATGAACACGGGATATCTCTAGGGGCTCTTTCGAAGATTTTTGGCCTTCCGGGTCTGCGCATTGGGTGGCTTGCTACCCAAGAAAAAGTGCTGCTCCATGAAGTTTCTGCGATGAAGGATTACACGACGGTGGCCTGCAGCTCTCCCGCGGAATTTTTGGCGGAATTTGCCGTGAAACATAAGGAAAAAATTCTCGAGAAAAACCGCGCCCTTGTTCTCTCCAATTTCAAGCTGCTGCAGAACTTCTTCAAAAAATATTCCGATTGGTTTTCGTGCACCCTGCCTCAAGCGGGTTGTCTTGCCTTTCCGCGTCTAAAAAAAGAGCATGCCGATGAGTTTTCTACAGATCTTTTTGAAAAGACAAAAGTTCTGTGTGTGCCGAGTTCTCTTTTTGATTACGGCGACAGACACATCCGCCTCGGATTTGGCAGAAAAAACTTCTCCAAAGCTCTTCAGAGCTTTGAAAAATATCTCGATAAAGACCTTCGTAAGGTTTCTTAAAAACGTGCCCGTGCCCGATCTTCTTCCGCTCTCTAACCTTTTTGGTATTGGAGCTTGCGCGCGTTGATTTGTCCGAGCATTTTGTTGAGCTCAGAGACACAAGAAAGAAGCGAGACGATATACCCTTTATCGCGCTCGAAAAGAGATGCGTCTTGATTCTCCCGTTGTTTGATGTCCCGCGCTTTTTTCAAAAGCGTGGGTTCTTCCTCTTCTTCACCAATGTCAATTGTCGGAAGAACGCGGAACGAAAAAAAACGGTTGGGTTTTCTGCGATAAAGAGAGGGTGAAGAAAATGCAGCCCAAGGAAGATTTTTGACTCCGGTTGCAAAAAGCTCTTCCCACTTGGAGGCATAAATGACAGAGGTTGCCGCAATCTCTGCATGAGGAGAGAGCAAGGAAGAATCGGTAACGAACGTACGATCCAAGATCTTTTGATCTTGGGCATAACGTTCGTGGGTTTTAAGATCTAGGTTGTCAATTGTGGTCACGCGCACTCATTGTCAAAAGCACAGGCATTTCGTGCAATGAAAAAAAATTCGTAGAAAAAAAATCCGTTATCGTTTTAACCTGTTCGTGGCGAGCCATGAATAGGATGATAAACAAAACAAAAAAAATTGCGCTGGTCGGTCTTTTGATTTTCAGTCCTCTGTTTGGAGGAGATGAAGAAAAAGAGCCCGGGCATACGATCAACTTTAACGATGTACCCATCATCGAAGTGCTCCGTTTTGTCAGTCGCATTTCAGAGGCTAATTTCATTTTCGATAATAAAGAGCTCGAATTTAACGTGACTCTTGCCTCAGGAAAACCTGTAAGCTCGGAAAATGTCTTAAAAGCGCTCATTCAAATGCTCAAAGCGCGTGGCATGTGGGTCACTCAAGAAGATACCTATTATGTGATCCATAAAGCAGGCAAAGAGCAGATGATGATGATGGAGCGCGAAAGCGTCTCGGTAAAAAAAGCTCATCAAGAAGCAGCGGTGGCCCATGAGCCTGAAGCGCCACTTCTTGCAGCGCTTGCCCCTGTACTTCCCCCAATTCCTGTTGTAGAAGAATCTTCTGAGCCTCCGCATGAATTCTTTGTGTATAAACTCCAATACCACCAAGGCTCTGAAATCGAAGAGTCGATAAAAAAGATTGCTATCGATCTTCAGGGTCAACCCGAAACGCCGACAAAGCTTTTATCCGCGATCCATTCTATGCAGTGGGTCCGTGCGACGAATTCGCTGCTCTGCTCTGCAGACCCAGAAACTTTGGAAGCGTTGAAAAAACTCGTCGGCTCCCTCGATGTGCCGCTGCGCCAAGTTTTCATTGAGGTCTTGGTTGTAGAAACTGACATGAAAAAGGCTTCGGAGTTTGGCCTCGAATGGGCGTTAGGGGGTCGTTACAAAGATAAGATCGGGTTTGGGACGGGGAATTTTCCCGCAAGCACCACGCCTGCGCCGTTTGCTAAAACGATGCAGTCGATCAACGCGACAAACCCACCCACAGGGCTTAATCAATTCCCAGTTGGAAGCGGATTTGACCTAGGCGTGATTGGTGACATCATCAAACATAAAGGGCTTTCTTACCTTTCTTTGGGCTCTTTGGTTTCAGCTCTACAAGCCGATGGGGAAAGCACGATCGTTCTCAACCAGAAAATCATCACCCAAGACAACAAGAATTCTAAAATTTTTGTCGGCGACAACATCCCCTTCACAGGATCTATTGTGCAGACGGTAGGTCAAAGCCAGCAGACAACTGCAAATATTGAATACCGTGACATCGGTGTCAACCTCAGCATTAAGCCCATGCTGGGAGAAGGGGAGATCATCACTCTCGACATCGATGAAGAAATTACGGAGAGTTTAAGCGATTCTCAGCCTTCGACCTCTGCAGTTAACGGTATTCGCACCACCAAAACCAACATGGTGACCCATGTCCACGTCCCGGATAAACATTTCTTGGTGCTCAGCGGCATGGTTAGAAATGCCAAGTCTCACCACAAATCGGGCCTTCCCTGCTTAGGGGGGCTGCCTTTGGTTGGGTCTTTATTTAGTAAAACCCGCCAGCAAAACGAAAAAAGAAATATCCTCATTTTTGTAAGACCCCACATTATCCATTCTTTCGACGAGTATGGAAAAATCACCGAAGAGCAGCCGGTTCAACAAGAAGTTTTTGAATCTGAAAATAAACCTTCGTTATCTCATTAAACGCTTCAGCCATGGTTAACTTTAGTGCACATTCTTCTGCCAAAGTATTATAAGTGGTTTCCCATAATAAAGGTGGGGGATCGAGTTTTTGTGGGAGAGAATGAGTTTGTCGTACTTTAAAGACAGAATTTATTGCGCCTTTTAAAGTTTCAAGATCCAAAGACCGCATTTTTGCAAGAAGTACCATATCAATCAGATCTTTGACGCGCATGTTTGGTTTTTCAGTACGAGGAAGCGTATATGCATGTAATTTTTCAGCAAATTGTTGTTCAACTGAAATTACATCAAAAATAGGAGTGGGAATACCACAAAAGCTCAGCCAATCGGTTCCTTGTACTTTTTCTGTATGTGTCACAATAGCATCTGCACCAACATCCAATTGAAAACGGACAAATAGTTTTCCATCTAAAAGAGCATTGACAGGGTATCTTGCTCCTCCATAAGGGGCGTTCGTTAAGTCGAGCTGGGCTTCTCCAATATGATACACAAAAAAGTCTCCAAGATCTTGCTGTGCGAATGTACGCAGGTCATCTAGGATGATCCCACTTAAAATATCATGTTCATCTGCTTGTCTTTTCAATGAAGTCAGATCAATATCTTTCGTTGCACGTGCGGTTTTTAATCTTAATTCCATTGCATAGCCCCCTTTCAGAAAAAAGTTCTGCTTCTCTGAAGAAAAAAGACGAGCAAGCAATCTATCGAATGCAATTTTTCTTCTCAGACGTTGCAGATTTTCTCCATTTTTTATGGCCATATTTTTTAAACGGCTTTCTAGGCTTTTTCTGAAATCAGCAGATGTTTTAAATTTTATGCTCATGGAGGATCCTCATTAGTTTTGGATTAGAAGAAGCTTCTTTTTGAAGTTGTTTGCGTGAAATCAATCCCTTTTGAAGAGCATCGCAAATCGCCTGGATAATGAAATCCTCTGAGAGCTTTCCTTCTTCGACAATATCTGTAATTGTTCTGAGGGGAGTTGTCACCAAGTACCCTTGTTGGGAATTTATTGAAGTCTTCGGAAGATCAGCAGAGTGAAAAACAAGGTTTTTAGGAATTTTTGTCCATTTGCGAAATTTTTTCGGTACTGTCATGTGCATTTTTGCTGACATCACATCTGAAAGTTCATAAATTTCTAGGGCTGTATCATGAGACCAAACACCTTGTACTTCTCCTTCTAAGTTTCGACTCCAGAGACTCCATAAAACCAAATCGGGATGGGGAGTGTTTGGATAACGGGCCAATCGGTAAATGCCTCGCCACTCTTTTACCCATTCCCCAGAAGCTACATTACGATGAAAGTTTGTGCGAGAATAACCGCATTTTACAGCTTGATTGGCCGTAAAATAACCCTGCTGACTGTCCGCAATTTCAAAAAGAACATCTTTTTTGTTCATACATGAATGTTATCAATTTGATAACATTTCCACAATTCATAGTTGTAACATGTTGTAAATCAATGAGATTCAAATGTTATTTTTTAGAAAAAATTCGATTTATATTAAAGATGGACTTGGAAAATACGTTAACAGTCTCTAAGATGAGATCTTTTGGATCGATAGCTCAGTGGATAGAGCACCCGCCTTCTAAGCGGGTGGTCGCAGGTTCGAATCCTGCTCGATCCGACTTAAAAATTTTATGGCAAAGAAAAAAATCAAACGCGCACAAGAGTTAGGGGATTACGCGGTCTCTTCCTGGAAATTTTCTGGGATGCAAGAAATTTTTCGCAAATTCGGGGTCAAGGAGTTTAAAAAGCTCAGCGAGCTTCAGAAAAGCGAACGTGTGAATAAAATTCTTCTTCAGCAGATACTCGCTGCTCCGATGCCGAATTTTCTTCTGGGGGCGGTCATTGAGTTCATCGATCGGGTTCTTCAGGAAAAAGTGCTCGTTCAATACTCTTTTGCCCATTTTGAGCTTTGGCTCAATCAGGTCTCGGGCCTTTCTGAAGAAAAAAATTATGAGGTGCGCGCTCGTATTGCCGGAAAATACATTCCGCGCGAGGAGTATCAGGTTTATTTTCCGATTGGCATGGGAAAGAAATATGCAGGGAGTCATTTTGTCACAGCGCATGCTTCGCCCGATTTGGACACAACTGTTGCTTCTTTTTGGGGATGGGTGGATGCCTTTGCCTGTCAAGTGAGCGATGGGCTGCATATCTGGAACGTCCCTGGAGGAGCAGCACCTCCTCAGGTAGAAAGCGCGCTTCTTTTCCATCAAATTTTTGGAGAAAATCTTCTCACCCATCTTGCAAAAGCCCGTACTTCATTGGGGGTTTCTAGTCTTGACCTGCTGAGTCAAAAAGGGGTTGTGAAAAAGAAAACGGAAGAATCGTCCATGTCTGTCATGCATGAACGAGGCCCTCATGCGGTCATTCTTGTCGATGGTCAAGGATATTATTTAGGGGATTGGCGTGCAATGGATGTGGAGGGGGTGCGCCAGGTCATCATGCTCCTGAGCCAGACTCTGCGCTGGTTTGAAAATCACCTGCATGTTCAGCTGATTTCGCTTTTTGCGAAAGAAAAGCTGACAAAAAAAGAGCTTCCTCGATTTTTTCGCTCGATTTTTGATCTCTCTTTTGAAAAATGCAAAGTTGTGCAAGAGATGACACAAAAGCAGCAAGCCCATTTAGAGGGTTATCTGATCAAAGTTCTGGGAGTTTCCAAGGGGTTAAAATGCTCTTTTGAAGAATTTGCCAGAGCCATGCAAGCAGTCTCTCTTCCCGAATTTCAAGAATTTGTCTCTCTTGTGGAATCACTGGGGCCCTCGTCTTTATTTGATCGAGGAGGCCATCTTGTGGAAAACCGTCCAAAAATTTTCAATCAGCTGGAAAAAATGATCCGTGCGCTGGATAAAGCAATCCAAAGCATGAGTCAGTTTGTAGAAAAATTGGACATTGCCCTCAAAATCAAAACGGAAGTTTTCGGACACTTACCTCAATTCTTGAGTGCCCGCGCCGACGTTGAAGAAATCCGTAGTAAAATGGGCTCTTACCCTTACCTTACCGTCGTGGCACAAGATCAAGCAGGCTGTCTCTCTCCTCTTGGGGTGGTGCATGCCAGCGATCTTCTCAAACACACTCTTGGAACCGTGACGCTACGCGATTTTTGTAACCGCGAAGAGACCAAAATCCCTTCCTATTTGGAAGTGATCAGTGTGATCGACCATCATAAGAGCGCGATCCAGACGCTTTTTCCTCCTGTAGCCCTCATTGCCGATGCGCAATCATCCAATGCCTTGGTTGCCAAACTCGCTTTTCAAATCAATGATCAGTACAGCACAGGGGGGATGAGCGCCAAAGCGATTAACGAACAGATCCAAGAAACAAAAAAAGATCTCGCTTCATCAAAAAATAAGCGCATTTTACAAAGACTTTTGCAAAAACAAATCGCCCAGCAAAGAAAAGCGCCTTATTTTGTCGATGTGCAGCGGGAAATCATTGAATATTTGCACTTTTTCTATGCCATCCTCGATGACACCGATCTTTTGACGAAAGTCTCTTTACGAGATGTCTTGTGTGTCGCTGGCCTTTTGAACCGCATCAAATCTCTTTCTCTGAAAAAGGAAGTTGAGATTATCCATTTTGACGATCTCAAAAGAGATGAAACGTTCATCGAGAAGGCAGTACAACGCATCCTACAACACCGCGCCACCTACTCTCTGTACCGCAAGATTTACCATGATAAAGAAAAGGCCATAGATACAAACCTAGAATGTGCGGCCAAAGGCCTTCCTTCCACAATTTTTGCCGATACCAAAGAGCAAAATGGCTGCTGTCGTGTTGGACAAACAAAACTTTTTGCCAAAAATATCACCCTTTTTCAAAAACATGCCGAGCGCCTCCGCGCCCTCTGGTTTGAAGAGGCTGCACTTCTCAACAAAGAAAAAGAGGAGGTCGATCTCTTTCTGCATATGGTTAGCACCATCAGCGGAGCAGAAGATCTCTTTTCTGGAAAAGGCAAAACATACAAGCATCAAGATGAAATCTGGCTCTTTGTTCCCCAGACAGAGCAAGCCATGGGTCATTTAACGACATTCTTGAACGCTTTTAAAGAAGTCCCTGAAGTCAAAAACAACAAGATGGAAGTGGAACTTTTAGGGGATAATGCAGAAGCGCTTGAACGGGTCTTCCGCGATAGCTTTTTGCCCGTTCCCCTCACGCGCACAAAAAAACGAAGCCTGCCGATTGCCGTGTTGAGATTCAACGCCGGCACTCTCAACTCGCGCAAAGCCCAAATCACACCCAGTCTTCCTAGACTGACGAATTAACCCATTGACTTAACGTCCATAATCCTATACCATAAGTCTTATAGAGGCTAGGAATATGGACATTACAAGCACCCCCATCCCTGTAAGAAGGGCCTTAAGGAAACTCGGCCAAGACATGCGCGAAGCGCGGATACGTCGGCGCATCCCTACGCGTCTTGCTGCAGAGAGGGCCGGAATCAGCCGGGCCACCCTTAACAAAATCGAGAAAGGGGACGAGGGAGTTTCACTGGGAGGGTATGCCAAAGTGCTTTTTATTTTGGGGATGCTTAAGCGACTGGAGGAACTCGCGGATCTAAAATTTGATACGCTAGGGATGGACTTAGATGCCGAAAACCTTCCCAAGCGCATTCGACTCCCAAAAAGGAAGTGGTGATGGAGAAGGAAATTTTGGTCTTTTTAGATCTAGAAGGGCATTTGATTCAGGTGGGGCGCCTTTGGGCACGTGAGCGTAGCGGGCGTGAAAGTGTTTCATTTGAATATGACCATCAGTGGCTAAAGCATCCCAGAAAATTTTCCTTGGATCCTGCTCTAAAGTTGATTGAAGGATCTTTTCATACCCTGGCCGATAAGCCTCTTTTTGGTGCGATTGATGATTCTGCCCCCGATCGGTGGGGACGTATGCTAATGCGGCGCCATGAAAAAAGAAGTGCGAAAAAAGAAAAAAGAGCCAGTCGTACTTTAAGAGAAATTGATTATTTATTGCTTGTGGATGATGAAACAAGACAGGGGGCTTTGCGCTTTAAGTATGAAGAGCAGGGCGCCTTTTTAACGAATTATAACCAGAATCATATTCCTCCTTTGGTTTCAGTCGGAAGACTTCTAATGGCAGCCAATCACATTCTCGAAGAGACGGACACAGAAGAAGATCTCCGCTTACTATTTGCTCCTGGGTCATCTTTAGGAGGGGCAAGACCCAAAGCTTCTGTACGAGACAAAGACGGCCATCTTACAATTGCGAAATTTCCGAAAAAAGATGATGAAAACGACACCATTGGCTGGGAAGCTGTAGCATTGACACTGGCACAGAAGGCCGGGATCGAAGTCCCGGAATGGCGTCTTGAATCAGTAGGACGCAAACGGATCCTATTATCCCGCAGGTTTGACCGCAGAAAGAATATGCGGCTCCCTTTTCTTTCTGCGATGAGTGTTCTTGCTGCAAAAGATAATGAAACCCACAGTTATCTAGAAATTGCCGACGCAATTAGGGAAATGAGTGCAGAGCCTAAAAAAGATCTTGAAGATTTATGGCGTCGTATTGTTTTCAATGTTCTAATCTCCAATACAGATGATCATTTGCGTAACCATGCCTTTCTGTATTCTACGGGATGGAATTTAGCTCCTGCTTACGACTTAAACCCAACGCCAACCGACATAAAACCCAGAGTTCTTTCCACAACAATCGACTTACTAGATCCCAGTGCTTCGATAGATTTAGCGATGAGCGTTTTCCCCTATTTCCAGCTTGAAAAGGCACGAGCAAAAAAAATAGTCAAAGAAGTGGCAGCTGCGACAGCGTTGTGGCAAAAAGTTGCCTTAAAACTGAAAATCCCCAAGAAAGAAATTGACCGCATGGCCACTGCTTTCGAACACGAAGATCTACAAAAAGCTATTAAGTAGCGCTGTCTGCCGTTTCTTCTTCAAGAATTTCGAGGTTAACACGGATGCCGTTTCTGCTGGCAACAGACATGAGTAGTGTGCGGATGGCGTTGATCGTTTTGCCTTTTTTGCCGATGATTTTTCCGATGTCGGATTTTTCTACAGAAAGTTCAATGATCAGGGTGTTGGTGCCGCCGACTTCATTGATTTTGACTTTATCCGGATGATCTACGAGATTTTTTACGATATATTCTACAAATTCCTTCATACTAGCCCCCGGCTGCATTTAAAAAACAAAATAAATATATCTTGAGGTGCGATTTAAGGCAAAGAAATCTCTTTAGGAACCAGAGCTTCTATCTCGATATGTGCATGTGTAAACGGGTGGGTAAATGCGACCCGGTGGGCATGCAGAAGCGGCCGGGTGGTACCATATTTTTCATTTAATGAGGGGATTCCATAAATCGGATCGCCCAAAATGGGGTGGCCCACGTGTTTCATGTGAACGCGGATTTGGTGGGTGCGTCCTGTAAGAATTTGCACTTCAACGCGTGAAAAAGTGGATTTTGTTTCAAGAGGGCGCACAAGAGAAATCGCCTCTTTTCCTTCGGGGACAATCGCCATTTCTTGTCTTTTCGTGGGATGGCGTGCGATCGGGGCATCGATTTTTTGAGTGGCCGGACAGCCTTTACAGATGGCGATATAATACTTTTCTACTTTGCGCTCGGCAAATAGGGCCACCAGCTTGGCATGGGCGTCTAAGGTTTTGGCGGCAAGAAGCACTCCTGATGTATCGCGATCCAGGCGGTGAACAATGCCTGGTCGCAGGTCGCCCGCCTCTTTCTGAAGATTTTTACAGTGGAAGAGGAGCGCGTTTGCAAAAGTGCCTGTCGGGTGCCCTGGAGCAGGATGGATAACCATGCCAGGGGCTTTGTTGACAGCGAGCAGATGCTCATCTTCATAGAGAATTTCGAGAGGAATATTTTCTGGCTCAAGCGCAAGTTCCGGAGTCAGCAGGAAGGCGATGTCGATTTCGTCGCCGACTTTGGGCAGCGCGCGTTTTTTTAACTGGGTACCATTGACAAGTACAGAATTCTGTTCGATGAGGTACTGAAAATAAGTGCGCGAATGCTCAGGAAAGCGCAGAGCTAGCAGCTTATCGAGCCTTTGGCCTGCTTCTATCTCTGTAACGAAAATGGTTTCATTTGACATCCTGACATTTTATCAGGACTATTGATTATCTTCTTGGTCTTTGCGCAATTTGCGTATGGCTTCGATGGCCTTCTGCTGCTCTTTTTTGATCTCATTGATCGCTTGCTGAAGGACCAAAGCCACGATTTTTTGTAGATCAGCGGCGCTTGCCATGCCTCCAAACATCTGTGACCAAGGCTCAAGCCCTCCGAGCCCTGCAGGCGTAGAGCCTTGAGGTTGAGAGCCTTGTGGTTCAGGTGGCGGAGTCGGCGGCAGTGGCCCTTGAATTTTCTGGATCATGAGTTTATTTTTCAGGGGAGGAACAAAAGATGCAATGTAAAAAGCACGAGGCGCTCCGCTACTGTATTTGGCTCCTATCAAGAAAAAATTATTTTTCACAGGAGCTAGCAGGAAAACTGAAGAGGAAGGGGTTTTCTGAAGAGATGATTCGGGAGGCACTTGCCTACTGCCAAGCGCACGGCTTTCTCAATGACAAAGATCTCGAAGAAAGGTGGATTGCAACTCAAGCCAAAAAACTGGATGGACCTTTAAAAATTGCCGCCAAACTCAAAAGCAAAGGAGCACTGTCAGCGCGTAGCGCATCACTTGTGCACGCGATCGATCAGCAAGCTTCCCTGAAAGCGCTCCTTCCCAAGCTTCGGAAAAAATACGACACAAAAACGCTTCAAGGAAAGCGCAAGCTTTTCCAGGCGCTGGTGAGGCGCGGCTTCCACATCGATGAAATCTGGAAAGTCATGTCTGATTAAAATCTGTGCCTTCTAGCATCATGATAAGGGTAAATACCTTCGTCAACGATTTGAAGAAGGCGAAGGGCTGCATGACTTGGAAATCGCTGGCCAGATTCCCATGATTGCACAGTTTTAAGGCTTACATTGAGAATTTTTGCAAATATTGACTGAGAATAGTTGCCCATTGCTCTAATCCTCTTCACATCTTTGGCTTTATAAGTTGA
>CAZLDZ010000029.1:7313-11936 GCA_964558435.1 uncultured bacterium | reverse complement strand
CTCGCCTGTGTCGGAAGCTCAATTGGGTGTGGAATTGGGGGAATGGCATCCCACGCCGTCATGAGTCGCGTCGAAGAAAACCACGGCGCATTCATCGCCATGTCGGCGATGGCCTCTTCTCAATCCATTTACGGATTCGTGCTTATGATCCTCATGAAAAATAACATTTTAGCTGGCAACCTTCCCCCCATGACCGCCATCGGCATCGGGGTTTCTGTCGGATTCGCCCTCCTTTTTTCCTCTGTGTACCAAGGGAAGTGTGCCGCCTCTGGAATCCAGGCGTCTGCAAAACAGCCCGCCGTGATTGGAAAGTGCTTTGCCGCACTCGGGATCATCGAATCCTTTTCGCTGTTTGCATTTGTGTTTGCGCTATTACTAATTTAATAGCTTTCTTGACGTGCCCGAGTCCGTGTCCGAGTCCGAGCTGCCGAACGCACAGAATCGGCAGCTCGGACTCGGACACGGACTCGGGCACGTCAGGAAAAAGATTTCCTCTTTAAGGTTAGTCGCGTAAATAGAAGGTATGGAAACTAGAAAAGAGACAGATAGCCTAGGCACGGTGGCTGTTCCTGCAAACAAATACTATGGCGCGCAGACCAAGCGCTCCATCGATAATTTCCCGATTGGCATCGAAAAAATGCCGCTCGAGCTCATCCACGCACTTGGCATCGTCAAAAAAGCCTGTGCGATGGTCAATTGCGAGCTCGGCCTTCTTCCTCAAGAAAAGCGCGACCTCATCGTCTCTGTCTGTGATGAGCTTCTTCAAGGAAAACTGAACGAGCATTTTGAACTTGTGGTGTGGCAAACTGGCTCCGGCACACAAACCAACATGAACCTCAACGAAGTGATCAGCAACCGCGCCATCGAAAAAACAAAAGGTATTCTCGGCTCTAAAAATCCCATCCACCCCAACGATGACGTCAACAAATCCCAGTCATCCAATGATGTCTTTCCCACCGGCATGCACATTGCGTCCATCCTCGCCATCCGCGATCACCTCCTTCCTAAACTCGAAATGCTCTGGAAAGGCTTTTTGGCCAAAGCCGAAGAATTTAAAGACATCGTTAAAATTGGCCGCACCCATCTCATGGATGCCACACCACTGACCCTTGGCCAAGAATTTTCCGGTTACGCATCCCAAATCGAACACGGCATCAAAGCCATCACAAATACTCTTGCCGCACTCTCAGAAATTGCCCTCGGTGGCACCGCCGTCGGAACCGGCATCAATGCGCCGGCACAGTTTGCCAAGCGCACAGCCGAAGTGATCAGTAAGCTCACCGAACACCCCTTCGTGAGCGCCCCCAATAAATTTGAAGCCCTAGCCGCAAACGACGCCATCGTCGAGGCAAGCGGTGCCCTCAAAAGACTTGCCTGCTCCTTCATGAAAATCGCAAACGATATCCGCTGGCTCGCTTCCGGTCCCCGCTGCGGCATCGGAGAAATTTTCATCCCCTCAAACGAGCCCGGCTCATCGATTATGCCCGGTAAAGTGAACCCCACCCAAAGCGAAGCCATGACCATGGTCGCCGTCCAAGTCATCGGCAACGACACCACCATCGGCATCGCAGGATCCCTCGGTAATTTCGAGCTCAACGTCTTCAAGCCCGTCATGATCTACAACCTCCTCCAATCCATCCGCCTCTTGGGTGACGTCGCCAAAAGCTTCCACGACCGCTGCCTTGTCGGCATCACGCCCAACCACAAAAAAATCACAGAATACCTCAACCAGTCCCTCATGCTCGCCACCGCGCTCAACCCTGTCATCGGCTACGACAACGCCGCCAAAGTCGTCCAAAAAGCCTACGCAGAAGGAACCACCCTCAAAGAAGCCGCCGTCTCCCTCGGCCTCCTCACTCCCGAAAAGTTCGACCAGGTCATCGACCCCAAGAAGATGGTCAGACCCTAAAATTCTTGCGTGTTATTACGAAACAGGTATAATTCGTCTCAAAAATGAGATGATATAAGTGAAAAAGTTGGTATGGGTGGGTTCGAGTTACAAAGATCTGAAAAATTTTCCCCGAACTATTCGTCACGCGATGGGTTACGCTCTTTTTAAGGCACAATTAGGAAAAATGCACGTTCATGCCAAGGTTTTTAGTGGAATGGGTAGTGCAGGTATCCAAGAAATTAGAGAAAATGATAAGAGCGGAACATACAGGGTGATTTATACAGTAGAGATGCATGAGTTCGTCTTTGTTTTGCATGCATTTCAAAAGAAGTCAAAATCGGGTATTGCTACGCCAAAACAAGATATTGAATTACTAAAAAGTCGCTTAAAAGATGCGTTGATTCTTTATAAAAGTTTGACAATGAGAAACACATGAAAAAAAAATTAAGAAAAAAGCGCATGAAGAATATCGAGTATTTTGAAAGCTCAGGAAACGTCTTTGCTGATTTAGATGTTCCCAATCCCGAAGAAGCTCTAGCAAAATCTGAAATTGCAATGAAAATACACGCAATTATTAAAAGAAAAAAACTCACGCAATCACAAGCAGCAAAAATACTGAAAATTAGTCAGCCAAAAGTTTCATTACTTATTCGAGGTTATTTATCAGATTTCTCACTAGAGAGGCTTTTAAGATTTTTAAATGACCTTGGTCAGAATGTTTATATTTCAGTCAAACCAGCATCGCGCTCAAAACATGGATGCACAATGATAGAAAGCTATGCATCTAAACCCAGGATTGCTGCCTTAGGTAAGTAAAAAGATGGGGCGCAAAATTTTCACCTATCATTTTGACAGGTTATCTCGATTTCGTTATTGTCTTATCCATGCTCAATTCACCCTATCATTACACAGAATGTGGCCTGAACAACATTTTTCTATTAAATGGGTACAAAATGATCGATACCCCTCGAGGTAAATCGATTTCTATTCACGATCTAGAGGGCTTACATAAAGCCATCGGCCTTTTTTTAGTTTCTGAGAAAAAGGATTTTTCTGGGGATGAGGTGCGTTTTTTGCGCCATGAAATGCTCATTTCTCAAAGCGCTTTAGCAAGATTTTTAGGTGTGAGCGAACAAGCAATTCGTCGCTGGGAAAGAGGAAAAATTGAAATTCCCAAACCCTCAGAATCCCTTTTGCGCCTTCTTTATCGCGAACACATTCATGACCGCACAGGAAAAATCTCGACCATGCTTAAGCATATCGCTGATCTCGAAGATAAAAAAAATTGCACGCGACTGCTCTTTAAAGATACCCCAAAAGGTTGGCGCAACGCAGCCTAAATTCTCCCAAAGTAACTCACCAACCACTGCCAAATGCCCAGTACGAGAAGCCACAGTTTTTCTAAGCAGCTTGCTTGTGCGCGTGGTGATGCCGCAGGAGGCTCTTCTGCCGAATCTTCAGGATGGATCATATCCCCAAAAACGGACAAAGGCGCAAGGGGAGGAAGGTCTAGCACAAGTGCTTCGGGTGGTGGCATTGATAGGATTGGTATTGGGACTGCAGGAGCAGCATGCACATCTGGATATTTTTCCATGTGTTCTCTGAAAGTTTCCATAATTCTTTGAGCTTGGCTATGAGCTTCAGGCGGGGTGCCATATACGAGGGGGCCAAAGGGTCGAACGCAATGGAGAGGTATAATTCCTCCTGCGCCACCTCTTTTATATAAAAGCCCTAAGTTATGCTGGGCATCAAGGCTCAGAAGAAATTGGATAAAAGGAAAAGACCTAGCTGCATAAGTTTGTGTTTCAACTGCGCTATGCATAAGAGTGCGGCCAGTGTGTAGATAATCATTTTCTAGAGCTTTAGGGTTTCGCTTAAAATAGACGCTAAGCACCTTGAGATAACAACCTGAGTACACCAGATCACTTAGGCGGTAGGAGGGACCAAAGCTCGCATGACGGATCCTGTCGATGTGCATGTGGATTTCGTCTTCTAGAAGGTTTTTGGGCTTTGCAAGAGCCGTATTAAACGCTTTAGAAAGGTGGGAAATTTTGCATAAACTAATAAGTGTTTCAGCACACACGTGGGCTTTTGCTAAAGCTTTTTGGCTCTCCTTGGTGAACAATGTGCCAGTATAATGTATTTTGGGGTCTTGTCGATAGGGGATCGGCTCTCCCAAAAACCGCATCGTATAATTGAAACAATTAGGAACAAGTTTTTCTAGTTGTGATGACATAACAATTCCTGAAATTATAACAAATTACAAGACAAGAAACAATAAATAATTTATTATAATAAATTATTTACTTTGCGCGCTTCTTGGTCATTAGCCACTGCTGCAGGATGCCGAGCAGGATCGAGAACAACCAGTAGATGTTGAGGCCTGAGGGGAAGTTGTAGAACATCACGGTGAAGACGATGACCATGATGTTGCCCATGAACTTTTGCTGGCGCTGCTGGTCTGTGAGCAGTTTTTTGTCTTTGGGCAGGGGGGAGCTGAATTTCTGCTGCCAGAACATGACAAGTCCGATCAGGATGGGCAGGAGGTGGAAATCGGTTCCGAAAAAGATGATGGGGTAATCCCAGCTAAAGAGCACATCGGGGGCGGTCAAGTTGTCGATCCAGTGGGGGATGAATGGGGCGCCACGCAGCTCGAACACAGACTTTAAGAGGTCAAACATCCCGATCAAGAAGGGGAGCTGGATGAGGATGGGAAGGCAGCCCGAAAAGGG
>CAZLDZ010000029.1:0-7213 GCA_964558435.1 uncultured bacterium | reverse complement strand
GCAAAGGGCTCGGAGATGAAGGAAAACCAGCCGTGGAAGCTCTGCGAAGAGATGTAGTGGGGCGTGTAACCGGTTTTGGGATCTTTATAGGTTTTGTCTACCGTTTTTAAAATCTCGCTTGCAAAAGGCCCTGCAAACACGCGGAATGTTTGAGCGTCGCCGGTGGAATTTAAAGGGAGTTTGAGGAGGTAGCCGGGGTATTTTTCCGCAGGGAAGCGGTCGCGGGCTTTATCGATGACAACAAGGCGTGTGGGATCGACATCGCCAGGCACGCGTTCGGCAAGAATGCCCGAATCGATCTCAGATAAAGGGTCGACGATCACGCCTAAAAACCCGTTGGAGTTACAAATCCAATCAGGGCGGACATTGGACACAGCCGATGTGCTTTTGGGAATGTCGATCTGCTCGACAGTAGCTTTTCGTGGAGTAACAATGCGGTATTTGAGCGCGGGCGAAAAGCTGCCTGATGTGAGTTCAACCTCGGGAACTCCCGTAGAAAGCCAAAGATCTTGTGCGCCGCCATCCACTTTGACCATCACATCAAAACAGTAAGGTGCGGCATCGGGGTCTTGGGGAAACGAGAAACGCTTGGTGATGCGCTTGCCGTTGTGTGTCCCTTCAAATTCGATCGCATCTTTTTGCAGAGATTTTAATGTGTAGAGAATTTTTTCGTTCACACGCTCTTGAGATGTGAGGGTGAGGGCATAATCTTGTGCGGGAACCTGCATAGAGGTGCTGCGGCGCAAAAGTGGATAATAGCCCCCCAGTGTGCGCTTGTCGGTTTTTCCAGAAACAATGGTGTACGCACGGCTCGGGAAATAATCGGTTTCTGGGTAGTCTTTTTGTAGAATTCGATCAAATTCAATCGGGCGGATGACACTTTTAGGATGGCTTTCACTTTTAAGGGGAAGGTTGATTTCCGCAAGAGCTCCCCCCACATTTGAAAACACCAGCTGCTGGTAGGCATTTTCTAAAACGTAAAATTCTTCACCCTCATTTGTCGCAACTTTTTTTGGCGCCACTTCCTGCTGAAATTTTTGCACAGGCCCGCCCTTGGGGGTCTTTGGTGTCTTATCTGAGAACCAAGAGTGCACGAAAAAAAGCGCCGCCATCAAAGCAAGCACAAAAAGAAGAGAGCGTCTGTCCATGAATGTTTCCTATTCTTTGAATAGGAGTTTATAGCTGATCCGAAGTACTTTGGCGAGCTTTTTTGCAACTTTTAGGCCGATCACACGCTTGCCATTTTCCATTTTTGAAAGATTTTCTTGAGAAATGCCACACTTTTTTGCGAGAGCTTTTTGAGATAAACCTTCTCGAAACCTTGCCCCACGAAGTGCAATTCCAGCCTCTGTGTAACGTTTAATCCTAGAAGCCGCGAGCTTTTCCCAGGGTGTTGCATCAGAAAAACACGTTATGTATTGCATGTACATGGCAAACAATTTTGGGTTCTAATAACAATAACCCATTAAAGCATCATAATCAATCTCGTCTTTGGTGATGTTCAAGACACTGATCATGAGAAGACACACGGCATTTTTGAGGGAAAGCAGGCCACCGGTGTAGGTCACATCTTCGATGACTTTGTCCCAGGCCATTTCTGGAGTGATAAGGCCCAGATCGCGTAGCTGGCTGAAGGCGAGGGCAGGAAGGAGACCCAAAACAAAGCGCGCAAGGCCCTCCACGATGGAAACCACGAAAAGGACGGGTAGGGCTAGTTCAAGAGCGCATTTATAGACGCATGGGTCACAAGAGGCGTCATCATAAGGCGCGTTGCGCCCGTCAAGGGCTTCGACGGTTAGCCACAGCGAAATGCTCCCCAAAGCGCCTAATCTTCCTGCAAAATCAATGACCATGCCGCGCAGCATAGGATTTAAAAGAAATTCTTGCAAGCTGTTGGGAATCAGAGGCTTGGCTTGTGTCTTAAAACGCTGGAATCCAGTGAGTTAAGTTAAAATTAATCATTGACATAATATTTAAAATAATATATAATAATTATTATAAAAGAATAATAATATGTCTAAAAGTATTGAATCACTTTTGGTTGGTAATGCCCTCTATTTCCAGAATTTGACGGAAAATGGGACAAAGCTTGCCGACGTCATTAAAAGAGCCAATGCGGCCAGAGCGCGCGCCTTAACACCTGCGGAATTCCACGTTATCGATTCAAACCTCAAGGCGGCGATGGAAGGTAAAGATCTCTACGACGCCAAGCACAACATCTCGCGTATTCGAAGGTGGTTTTTTGGGTCTTATAGTAGCGCAGAAACACTCAGGGGAGAGCTTCAAGCTGAGGCAGCTCGGACCCCAGAGATTCCAAGAGATTTTGTGAGAAAAGACTACCTCTCGTTCCCTCGCGTAGAGACCACTTTAACGCCCCGAAGGAGCCTCTCAGCAGAAGAAAGACAGAAGATCAAGAGTAAGTTTCTATCCTTACAAGACATGCAGCTATTTAAAGATTATGGTGCAAGGTTGGACGCACAACCAGATGGCTCGTATACGCTTGTGTTTTTGCATATGGTCGATCAAGAATACGGGAATGTCATCGAACATCTTAAAGACAAGTATGATCTAGATCTTTCTCGTTTTACAAGAAATACGAAACGATTGGGAGAAATCGATATTTCGGAGACTTCCACTTCAAAACGCGTTGATTTCATACCCAATACTTCTTCAGAAAGTGACGTCTTTGCAAGTGCTCTTGCTCAATTCAAGGGGCTTGTGATTGGAGAGAGCCATGGAGATCCAGCTGTGCGCCAAAGTATTTATGATCATTTGGCTCAAATGCAAAAGCAAGCTGTTAAAACTCTGTTTATCGAAAACTTGCATTATGAACTTCAGCCTGCCTTGGATGCTTATTTTCTCTCCCCTCTTGGTACGCCCCTTCCTGACAGTTTGGCTTGGGCGTTGGAGCACATCGAGCGAGCGAGCACTGAAAAGCAAAAAACGGCACATCCGGGTGAATATCAAAGTTCTCGCATTCCTACTCGAGAGATTATCCGACGCGCAAAAAGCTTGGGGATACGGGTAGTTGCTGTGAACACGGTATCAGCTAGTAGTGTTGTCACAAATGAGTGGTTTTTTACAAAACGTATACAAGTCATGAATGATCATGCTGAGAAGATCATAGAGCATGAAAAAGGATTAGGAAAATTTGTCGTCTGGGTTGGCTCTGGCCACGCGACAAATTACTGGGAGGGTCAAAGAGAGGACCCAGTAGTCGCAGGTCTCGGGGAGAGACTTGCATGCCCTACGATTGCAATTTGCCAGGCAAAGCAATCAAGCATTCAGGTCGATACTCGAGTGAATAAAGCGAATAAAAGGATCGTCTATTTGGAACCGAATGACCCATTTCATGTTTTGATTGAAAAAGCACCTCCTGCGAGGATGCCAGTTGCGAGGACCCCTGTACCAAAACAAGTTCCTGTTGGTCTTGCTTATTATTAATAAAATATATTGAGGAGATTTTTATGTACGTCAGATTTTCAAAAATAGAAGTAAATCCAGCTTTTAAAGAAGAATTTAAAGGTGAGTTTGCAGAAGCTGCAAAACAGGGACTTCTTTCAGATCGGATGTTTCGTCTATTTGAAAGAGCCGTTGGAAAGCCTGGCACCGCCCATACCCTTAGACAGGCCACAGCCAATTTAGATCAGGCCCGCGCTGAATTGAGATTTGAAGCAAGTCCCGAGGGTCAGGCAAAAATACGCCTTGAGCAAGCCGCAAAACGCATGCAGAGAAAGGACCGAGATCTGGAATGCGTGGAAGTAGATACCCCCGAATGGGACGAAGCTTATGAAGAGTTCCGCGGAGCGGAACTGGAATATTTAAGCGCTCGGGATGCATACCATCAAATCCAGCAATCTTAAACGCTAATATTTTCGTTCGAGTTTCGTGAAGTATTCACGAAACTCGCTTGTGGCGCGCAGCCCTTCTAGCCATTCTTCTTCGATGATCTGATCGAGAGAGGGGAGGGTTTTTGCGACTTCTGCTTTTTTGAAAAGGCGGAGGGATTGGTCGTATTGGCCGAGGAGGGAGTAGAGGCAACTTAAGTGGTAGTAGGCGTTTTCATTGCCGAGGCGGGCGGCTTGTGTGAGTTTGTGTTCGGCCTCGCGCACGAGATTTTCACGCTCGCTTGCGTCTTGGGCTCTTTCTGCAAGATGGCTGAGCACGAGGGAAAGGTCGATTAAAATCTGGTCGCAATCGGGCTCGTGTTTGATGGCAATGCGCGCATGATGGAGCGCTTTATAAAAGAAATCAACTTCACCACTCAATTCACCTAGGTGTTGGAAGGCGATAGAAAGGCGGTGGTGCACGTCGGGAAAATCGGGGTCGAGCATGAGGACGTGAGAGAAAATTTCAATGGCCCGGCGGTAGTACTGCTCTTCTTCATGGAAATTGCCGACGAGATCGAGGGTGTAGGCGTATTGAAAGAGCCAGTCGGCATGCATGTAGAGGGCATTTTTCTGCATGAGAAGCGCTTTTTCAAAATGGGTGAGGGCATCTTCTAAAATGGTTTCATCTTCTTGTTCTTCTCCGAGTTTGGACAGGGCAAGGGCATACTGGAAATAGAGTGAACTTGAGGGGGCAAGGTCTTGAGCCTTTTGATAGAAACGGAGCGATTTTTGATAAGCGCCCTCCTCTTCGATGTCTCCTAATGCGACATAGATTTCTCCGATGGCTTCCCACAGGAAGCTGCAGGTGCGATCAGCCGATAAGCCTCGCTGGTAGGTTTCGATGGCTTCGTAGAAGTATTCATGATCATCAAAATATCTGCCGAGAGCAGCAAGACAGTTGCCGTGGGCATAGAGAATTTCGGGTGAGTTGTCAAGCTCGAGGGCTTGATTGGCTTTGGTTTCGGCGGCATCCAGAAGGTCCAGGCGCTCGGAATATTCACCGAGAAGCGCCAAGGCATCAGCCCACAGTGCAAGCGCAGGAGCAAGCTTGGGATCGATCGCGTGGGCATGGGTGCATTTTTCGATGCAGGCTTTCAGGTGTTTTTCTTCTTCTTGTGTCTTTGCAGCTTCTAGCAAAAAGCGCGCCCAAGCGAGCCAGATTTCGGAGTCGTGGGGTTCGAGTTTTGTCGCTTGCGCAAAATAGCTATCGGCCTCTTGAAAGTGCTCTTCTTGGTGGGTTTTGGCATACATGAGCCCCAGCGCATGCGCAAGATTTCTGCATCCATCGTTTGCTGCATTTTTAAAACAGCTGATAGCTTTGATGTGTAGATGGATGTCGTTAATCCGTTCAGCAAGGCTCAAATAGGCACAGCCAAAATCATTCCAAAATTCGGCGCTCAGCGTTTCTGAAAGTGTTGAGGCTTGAGTAAAGGCTTTGAGCGCAGCATGAAGATCACAGGCTTCATCCGAATATTGAGAAATTTGCAGCCAGCACGAGGCATAGTCCCAATAAAGATCGCAAGCCAGTTCATAATCTTTGGGAGCAAGTTCGAGTGCTTTTTGTAGCTTTTCTTGCGCCTCCTGAAAATAGCGGCTCTCTTGCATGGAGGCGCCTAAAAAAAAGAGGGCATTTCCCCAGGCATGCCACGCTTCGATCAAAGAGGGAGCGAGCCGAAGAGCTGCTTTAAACCGTTTGCACGCGACCTGGAGCGTTTTTTCTCGACCCTGTTTGCTTGAGCCATACTCAAAGTACGCGAGGCCCTGACGCAGGAGGAGTGTCGCGCTTTCGGGTGCAAGCTTACTCGCTTCTGCAAAATGCTGCGCAGCTTGCGAAAAATCTCCACGCGCAAGGGAGAGTTCCCCTTCGCGCTGAAGGTCTTCAAGCGGATCTGTGGAGGGGTTTAGAAGTTGCATGAGCGGAATTATAGAAGTCTCCTTTTTTTTCCCAAAGGGTCAAGGTTGGTTTATATGGTATAAAATTTTTTACTTTTGGAAAAGAAAAAAATGATTGTTTATGGTTAATTTCATGTATAAAACAACAATCAAACTTAAAGATACCGATGCGACGGGCGTTCTTTATTTTGCCCAGCAATTTAGCCTTGCATTAGAAGCCTTTGAGTACTTTTTAAAAATTTCAGAGCTGGATCTTGGAAAGATCATTCAAGAAAATTCTTTTTTACTACCTATTGTCCATGCTGAGAGCGACTATTTTTTTCCTTTATATGTGGGAGATGAGATTGAAATCACGCCGACCCTGGCGCGTCTGGGCGTCAGTTCCTTTACGATGGAGTACAAGATCATAAAAAAGGGTGTTGTAGTGGGAAAAACCTCGATTGTTCACGTAGCTGTGCTACGCAGCACAGGAAAATCTCAACCCCTTCCCGAAAAGCTGCTCACGATTTTACGATCAGTGCCGCAACCTGTGCAAGAGACGTGCGGCTCCGTTTAAAGCCGGCCCCTTCTGGAAAAGGCATCATTTTTACAGGGATCATATAGCCCGGAAGCACCGTGCGGAGTGTGTTTTGCAGGATTTTTTCAGAAAGCACAGAAGTGACAAAAGCAAAAGGCCGGGCACCAAATTCAAGATCAGCCACGGGGACAACAAGCGCTTCTTCAACTTCTGCAATGGCAAGGAGCGCAGATTCGATGCTTTCGGGATAAATATTTTCTCCCCCTGAAATAAATAAGGTGTCTTTGCGGCCGAGAATGACGAGCTTTCCATCCTGTGACATGACACCGCGGTCTTTTGTCGCAAACCAGTCGGTTTGGTTTTTTTCTCCTAAGTAACCGCGAAAAAGGGTTTTTCCACGGACGAGGATTTCCCCATCGTTGGCAAGCTTCACTTCTCTGTGCTTCAGCGCATGACCACAGGTCATGAGGTCGCCGCACGGTGCCGGGTTAGTGTCTAAAGTGACCTGTGAGGCCATTTCTGTAAGGCCATAAGATGTCAGCAGGCGCACGCCTTTTTCTTGCGCTTGGAGGCATAACGGGGCAGGAAGGGGGCTGCCACTCAAGACAACAGATCGAGGAAGAACATGGCTTTGCAAAAGACGATAAAGTTGTGTGGGGACTAAAGAGACAAAGTCAGGACGGTGTTTTTGCATAGCGCCTTCCAGTGCAAGTTTAGAAAGCACAACACAGCCGCCAGAAAAAAAAGCGCGCAAAAGGATCATGATTCCACCGATGTGAAAAAGAGGAAGGGAAAGGAGCCATGTGTTGTGCGGCCCAAATCCTAGCTCTCTCAGTGAGCCTTCAATGCTAAAGAGGAGATTTTCGTGGCTGAGACGGACAATTTTTGGAAGACCTGTTGTTCCCGAGGTGGG